>CALFYN010000085.1 GCA_937952345.1 uncultured Acidobacteriota bacterium | reverse complement strand
TCAACCTCACCGAGCTCCAGCAACTCGCCGCCACCCCCGCCAAAGCTGAAGCGAAGTCCTCCGGCCCCAACACCCTCCAAAAGATGCACGCCAGCGGCACCCTCGCCGTCGGCAAAATCCTCTACAACGCCATCGCCCTCAACAACGTCCGCTCCCAAGCCTCTCTCGACAAAGGCATCCTCCGCCTCGATCCCATCACCGCCGACCTCTTCGGCGGCCAGCAAAAAGGCGCCATCACCGTCGACATGCGTGGCGAAAACGCCACCTACGGCATCCAGACCAAACTCGAAAAGGTGCAAGCCAACGACCTCGTCAGCGCCACCACCAACCTCAAGAACCTGCTCTACGGCATGATGGCCGCCGAAGCCAATCTCAACTTCGCCCCCAAACCCGGCGCCGACTTCGCCCGCGCCCTCAACGGCACCCTCCAGTTCAACCTCAACAACGGCAAACTCACCGGAGTCAGCATCCTCAACGAAATGGCCAAAATCGGCCAATTCCTCGGCTATTCCCCCAAATCCGAACTCGTCACCAACATCCTCGCCCTCGCCGGCACCATCAATATCTCAAACGGCACAGCCTCCACCGACAACCTCACCCTCGCCTACGACGGAGGCTCGCTCGCCGCCCAGGGCGACATCGGACTCGCCGACAACTCTCTCAAAATGAAACTCATCTCCACCCTCGCCAAACAAGTCGGCGATCAGTTCGGCGGCAGCAAAATCGGAGGCTACCTCAGCACCGCCCTCACCAACACCAAAGGCGAGCTGATCATCCCCTGCCTTGTCTCCGGCACCACAGCCAAACCCATCTTCACACCCGACCCTGCCGAATTCGCCCGCCTCAAAGTCCAGCACCTCACCAGCCCCTCCGGCATTGCCGGCGGCATCCAGGGCGTCATCGAAGCCGGTAAAACCGGTGGCGGCAAAGGAGTCGGCGGAGCTCTCCTCGACATGCTCGGCGGCCGCAAGAAGAAAGAGTGACGCATCACGACATCACGTCATCTTGACATCGTTGCCCCTCTACGCTAATCTGTGGCCGTGAGAACCACTGTCGACATCGACGAAGACATCCTCCGCGTCGCCAAAGACCTCGCTTCGCTCCAGGACAAGTCCATAGGCAAGGTCCTCTCCGAACTCGCCCGGAAAGGCCTCAAGCCCGAACCACCAAGCGAGCCCCACTCACGTATTCCTCGGCTCCAACTCCGTCCCGGAGGCCGCATGGTCACCCTCGAAGACGTAAACCGGATCCGCGACGAAGGGGACTAGATACATTGGCGTTTCTCTTGGATGTGAACGCGTTAATCGCGTTGCTCGATCCCGCGCACTCCTATGGCGCAGCCATGGAGCAGTGGTTCTGGGAGCATCACCAGGAAGGTTGGGCCACGTGCCCGATTGTGGAAAACGGCTGCGTGCGCATCCTCGCCACCGCCACTTACGCAGGTGGGTCAGTGCCGCCTTCCAAAACCATTGCTACACTACAGCGCCTGAAGGCCGAGTATGCGCAGTCTCACCAGTTCTGGGACGGCATCTCCATCACCGACGACACCCTCATCTATCCCGAACGCCTCGCCGGTCCCAACCAAATCACCGACGCCTACCTCATCGCCCTCGCACTCCACAACGGCGGGCGTCTCCTCACCTTCGACCGCCGCCTTCCCTGGCAGGCTGTACGGGGTGCGACCGCCGAAGCGATCTACACCCCGTCTGTCTAACAGCGCCTAGAACGTGAACCGGATGCTCACCTGCGTGCGCCGCGCGTTCGTCCCATCCGGGAACCCAGCCGAAGCCGTCGCTTCCCGGAATCGCGCGAACGGTGTCAGCGTCCCGCCATTGGCACTCGTCGCCGTATAGGCCTGCGAGTTGATCGACGTGTTCGAAATCACGTTGAACAGGTTGAACGCCTCGAAGTTCACCATCAGGTTATACCGCTCACCGAATGGCAGCACCTTCGTCAACCGCGCATCCGTGCGGTAGATCTGATCCACATCCAGGCTCGCCGCCGGCAGGAACGGCACGCGGTTCGATCCGCCGAACCCGTTGATCGTCGACGTAATCGGCGCGCCCGCGAACGGCGATCCCGAAACGAAGATCGTCGGCGTCTGCGGCTGCGTCGAGGCGAACGTCGATAGCTGGCTGAACTGCCAGTTGTTGATCAGGTACTTCGCCAGCTTCCCGTTCGACTTCACGAACGTCGGCTGATGCTGTGAGCTGATCACCATCCGGTGCCGCTGATCGAGCGACGAACTCGACTTGTCTCCCTTGAAATCGCCGTTAAACAACGACCGCGGCCCGTTCGTGTTGAAGAACAGGTTGTCCGAACCGCCGCCCTGGTTGTTATCGAGCGCATGCGACCACGTGTACGACAGGCTGAACTGATGCCCCTTGTACGCCCGCTGGTTCAACTGCACCACCATCGCGTTGTAGTAGCTGTTGCCGCCGTTGTCGATCTGATTCACGCGCCGCCACGCCGGATCCACGCGGTTGGCGATTCGATACGTCGGCGTCGTGTACGTGCCCGTCACCGACCCCGCGCTGTCCAGAATCCGGTAGGTCACCGGATCGCCCAGCGGCCCGATGTTCAGATCCCGGAACGTGAACAGCCGCGCCCCGCGGCTCCACACATAGGAAACGTCCAAACTCATGTTGTTCGTCACCGCGTGCTGCACCGCGAAGTCGCCCTGCTGCGTGTAGGGATTGCGGAAATCCCGCGCCGCGAACGTGATGTCCACCGTCCCCGGAGGCGGAGTCCGGTTCAGCCCCGGCAGCGGATTCGGGAAGATCGGCCCCAAGGCCTGATCCGCCGCCACCGCGCCATTCAGCGTCAGGTTCCTCGAGTAAATCCCGTTCGTCTGATGGAACGTATTAATCATCGACCCCGGGAAGCGCGCATAGAAAACACCGTATCCCGTGCGAATCACCGTCTTGTTGTTGTTGAATGCATACGCCAGCCCGATGCGCGGCGCGAAGTTCTTGCCCGGCTGCCGGATCGACGCCGTCAGCGGATACGCGGGGTTCGAGATCGTCGGCTGCTTGAACTGCGAGTATTCATAACGCATGCCCACGTTCAGCGTCAGGTTCTTCGTCGCCCGGAACTGATCCTGCACATACCACGAATAGTCGCGCGTGAACGTATCCACCACCGGATTGCCGAACGCCTGCGAAAATGTCTGCCAGCGCTTCGTTCCCGCCGTATTTCCGCTGAAATCCAGCGCGAAATTCGTGAAATTCGCATACACGTACGATCCGCGTCCATTGAACAACTGATCGTAGTAATCCTGCGTGTGCATGATGTCGCCACCGAACTTCACCGTGTGCTTGCCCACCGTCCACGTCAGGTTATCCGCAATCTGGTGCCGGTTTTCGGAAGGGTTCAACCGCGGCATGTAGTTCGCCACGCCCAGATTCGCCTGCCCCTGCACCGTAATCGCCACGCGGCCCGTCGACGGGATGTATTCCGGATTCAAATCGTCAAACAGCCGGTCCTTGAACCAGCCGTAGCGGACTTCGTTCACCACCGTCGCGCTCGGAATCGCCGTCCACGATGCGCGCCCGTAGCGCGTCCGCACCGTCGACATGCCGTTGCCGCCAACACCCGCCCCGTTCGTCAGCGATGCCGCCGTCTGAATCCCGTTCGGCGAAATCCACTTCAGATAGTTGAACGAGAACGAGAACGAGTGCCGGTCCACCGGCCGCCAATCGAGCTTCGCAAATCCCAGATCGCTATCCGCCGTGCGCGGAATCACCTGGAAATGCCGGTTGACGATGAAATCGCGCGCCGCCGTGCACTGCGCCGGAGTCGCCGGAGCATTGCACTGCCCGACAAACTGGCTCGCCGCGTTGAACAGGTTCCCGCCGCGAATCGAGGCATCCAGCGGGAAATCGCGCCGCACCAATTCCGTATTGAAGAAGTAGAACAGCTTGTCTTTCTTGATGGGTCCGCCGATCGAGCCGCCGAATTGATTCCGCGTCTCTTCCGGCGCAACCGTGTACGTCGCGTAGCGGTCGCGCGCCCCGAAATCCTGATTGCGGTAGAACCAATAGGCCGTCCCGTGCACATCGTTGCTGCCGCTCCGCGTCACCGTGTTCACCACGCCGCCCGAAGCGCGCCCGAATTCGGCCGAATAGCCATTCGACAGCACCTGGAATTCCTGCACCGCATCCTGCGAAATCTGCGTCGAAATGCGCGTGCGTCCCGCGTTCTCGTTGTAATACTGATTCGTCGTGTCGTTGCCGTCGGTCAGAAACGAATTGCCGCCCGCAATCCCGCGGAAGCTCAGCAATCCGAACGTCCCGTCCGACACCACCGCCGGAGCCATCAGCACGAAGGAATCCACACGCCGCCCGTTGATCGGCAGATTCATGATCTTGCTGCTGTCCACAATCATCGAATTGCCGGTCTTGCCCTGCTCGATGATCGGCGCCACGTCCGTCACACTCACCGACGTCGCCGTCCCGGCTACCGCCAGGTCGATGTTCAAACTCACCGTCTGCCCCACCTGAATCACAATCGATTCCAGCTTGTACGGGCTGAACCCGTCGCGCGTCACCGTAACCGCGTATCCTTCCGCAGGCACCAGCGCCGGCGCGTTGAACAGCCCGGATTCATTGGTCACCAGGCTACGCCGGATACCTCTCGATTCATTCACCACTTCCACCTGCGCCCCGGCTACAACAGATCCGGTCGCATCCCGCACCACACCCGAAACAGCACCAAAACCCGCTGTTGCTTGCCCGTAGCTCGCAACAGAAAACACAAATAGAGCAGTCATCGCCAGAAGGCGTTGTCTCATGATGGTAGGCTCCCTTTTTTCGGGCGACGGGCAAACAGGTGGACTCAAAGGGCGGGGAGTCCATCCCACCGCCGGCTTCCCGAAGCAAAACTTTTCCTCTATCTCAGGATATCGCAAACTATGTGAACCGCAGATGACAACTGCACCCGCAAATCACAGCTTGAAGAAGATCCGCCGCTGGTACAGCCACCAGCACACGTAGATCTGGAATGCGACCACGGCGCATTCATTCAATGCCTGTCCCCACACACCCCACCAACCCACGGCCCACCCCGTGAACACCAACCCCGTCTGCCGCAGCCAGCGGTACAGAATCTCGTGAAACAGGTAAATAAAGATCGAGTTCATTCCCACCCAAATCAGCGGATTCACCCACTTGCCGCGCCACATCTTCACGTCCAGCACCCAATAAAACAAGGCCAGCGCCAGCAGCGTATATCCCGTCGAATACACCGCGAACGACGCCGTCCAGATCTTCTTGATCGAAGGCACGGCCAGATCCATCGCCAGTCCCGCCGCTATCCCCGCAACACCCAGAATCACAAACCGCCGCAACAACACACCCGCCGGCTTGCCGCTCAACAGCCAGAATCCGGCCATCACCCCGAAGATCGTATTCGCCGCCGATGAGACGCAGTTGATCGTTGCATAGCCGCCGCCCCAATGCTTGCCAAGCACGGCGCCATCCAGCCACCATCCGATATTCGCGTTCTTATCCCAAGGCCCCGTCACACCCGGAGCGCTCACCAACAGGTAGAACGCCGTATGCACCGCCAGCAAACCCGCCGCGGCCAGCGCCTGCACCTTCCATCCCCGATCCAGCACCAGATACGCCGCCAGATACGTGAACGAAAGCTGCCCCAGCACGTTGATGACATCGAAGTTCGGCTTGCCCGCCGAAATCGACCGTGCCATCGTCCCCAACAGCAGCAGCAGCACGCAGCGTTTCAGCACATGCAGGAATTCCGCGCGCTTGTCCGCGCCCTCTTTGCGCCGCTTGGCGATCGAAAACGGCATCGCCACCCCGACAATGAACATGAAGAACGGCTGGATCAGATCCCACGCAAACATCCCATGCCAATCGGCGTGCGTGAACTGCCGCTCCAATCCGCTCAGCGGAATCCCCAACAGCGTCTGGTCTTTGATGTGATGCAGGCCGAACGCCATCGAGAACATCCAGATCATGGTGAATCCGCGAAAGGCGTCCAGCGAAAACAGTCGCCCTCGCTCGCTGTAACCTGATCGATGCTCAATATTCATATTCTGTTTCCATTCCCCCACGTACGATGACTTCATATGTTATCCGCACTCAAACCGCTCGCGCTATTTGTGTGTTTGCAGGCCTGGGGTCAAGTCGATCGCGCCACGCTCAGCGGCGTCCTCACCGATCCATCCGGAGCACAGGTATCCTCCGCCACTGTCACCGTGGAATCGTCCGCCACCGGCTTCCGCCGCGAATCCACATCGTCGGCATCGGGCGCCTATCAACTTCCCGGCCTTCCCGTTGGCAACTATACCGTCACCGTCGCCAGGGAAGGCTTCCGCACGGCCAGGATCGACAACGTCACCCTCACCGTCGGCCAGACCCGCACCCTCGACGTGCAACTCTCCGTCGGAGCCGTGAACTCCTCCATTGAAGTGGCTGCCCAAGCCACTCCGCTCGATCAGACCAACGCCGAAATCGGCACGGTCATCGCCGAGCAGCAGATCCGCAACATCCCGCTCAACGGCCGCCATTGGGCCTCGCTGATGCAACTCGCCCCCGGCGCGGTCAGCGTCGGCGAAGGGAATCAGAATTCCATCCGCTTCTTCGGCCGCCCTCGCGATGACAACAACTGGACCTTCGATGGAGTCGACGCCACCGGAATCAAAGATCCGCGCCAGGAAGGAAACCTCCGCCTCGTCATTTCCACTGACTCCATCGCCGAGTTCCGCGTCAACTCCCTGCCCTTCACCGCCGAGGGAGGCATCGGCGGCGGCGCGCAGGTGAACCTTGTCTCCAAGACCGGCACGAACAATTTCCACGGCTCCGCCTATGAGTTCCTGCGTAACAGCGCCCTCGATGCCCGCCGCCCCTTCGATGGCGCTTCTCCACCGCCCTTCCGCCTCAATCAATACGGCGCCAATCTCGGCGGACCAATCGTCAAGGACCGCACCTTCTTCTTCGCCAACTACGAGGGATTGACACAGCGCCTCACCATCTCGCGCGCCGATGGACTCGTGCCCAGCGCCTCCTTCCGCCAGCGCACCCCGGCCGCGCTCCAAAGCCTCATCAATGGCTACCCCGTGGGCAATGCCCCCGGCGCCAACGCCAACGTGGATCGCCTCATCGCCCAGACCCCCGAACGCCGCGACGAGCACAGCGGCATGGCCCGCCTCGATCAGCGCATCAATGAGAAGCACAGCCTCTTCTTCCGCTTCGCCATGACCGACGGAACCATCAGCGTCATCCGCAACGGCCTGCTGGAGCGGCGCGAATCCTTCCTCCGTCCTTCCAATGTCACTACCCAGTGGCAGCAGATCTGGAACCCCACCACCGTGAACGAACTGAAGCTCGGCTTCAACCGTTCCGCCCTGACCCGGAACGACGAGGGACTCTTCCCCGAAGGCGTTGCCATCCCCGGCTTCACCTCCTCCCAGCCCGACTCCTACATCATCGAAAAACCGAGCGCCTATTCCATCGTCGACAACCTTTCCTGGATCCGTGGCCGCCACACCATCAAAATGGGTGGCGAGATCCGCCGTATCCATCTGAACGTCGGCAATGGCCCGGCCACCAGCGTGTCCTTCGCCAACCTCGATGCCTTCTTGCGCAACTCGCTGAACAGCGTCTCCGTCGGCAGCCGCCTCGATACCGTCGGCGTGCGGCGCACGTTCCATTCCGTCTACTTCCAGGACGAGATCCGCCTGAGCGCGCAACTCACCCTGAACCTCGGCCTCCGCTACGAGCAATACACCGTCTCGAAAGACGTCTACGGCCGCGGCCGGGTCTTCGACATCGTCCGTTGCCAGGGTTTCTGCGCACCCGGCACCCCCTGGTTCTTCGGCGACAACGACAACATCGCCCCGCGCATCTCCCTCGCCTGGGCGCCCAAGAGTCTCGGCGGCAAAACCGTCATCCGCACGGGCTACGGCCGTTACTTCGGTCCCGGCCAGAATGACGACGTCACCGCCGCCATCGACAGCCTGCCCGAGAACTTCTCGCTCACCGCCGCCGACGCGCCAGGGCTCAGCTATCCGCCGTCCTCATTCCTTACCCAACTCCGCTCCTCCGGCCAGACGCCGCGCAGCGTGCAGCGCGACCGCGAAGAGCCCGAATCGCACATGTGGACGTTCTCCATCCAGCATGAGTTGCCGGGCGCGGTGGTCGGGCAGATTGCCTACGTGGGCAACGTCGGCCGCAATCAACTGACGCGTACCTACGTCAACACGCTCGATCCCGTAACGCGCCGCCGGCCACTTACCACCTTCGGACAGATCGATGAGAAGCGCTTCGACGGCAACACCCATTTCAACGGGCTGCAGGCATCGCTTACCCGTTCCTTCTCGAAAGGCTTCCTCTTCCAGACGCAGTACCTGTGGGGCCACGCCATCAGCGACAACGCCGGCTCCGGCGAAGGCGGCCAGATCCAGAACATCGCCTGCCGCGCCTGCGACAGCGGAGATGCCGATTACGACATCCGCCAAACCCTCACCCTCAACAGCGTCTACCAACTTCCCTTCGCCCGCTCGCGCTGGTACGGCGGCTGGGATCTGAGCGGCCTGTTCACCGCCCGTACCGGCACGCCGTTCAGCGTCACCATCTCTCGCTCCGCGGCCACCGTGCCTTCCGGCCAGACACAGAATCAGCGCGCCGATTACCTCGGCGGCGACGCCTACGCCACCAACAAAGGGCCCGGCCTGTGGCTCAATCCCGCGGCTTTCGCGCTGCCCGCCAATGGCACGTACGGCAACTCCGGCCGCAACCGCTTCCGGGGACCGGCGCTCTGGCAAGCCGACGTGGGCCTTTCCAAGGCCTTCCGCCTCACCGAGCGCGTCAACCTCAACTTCCGCACCGAGGCATTCAATCTCTTCAACCGCGCCCAATACGGCAACCCCGTCAACGCGCGCAACAACTCCACCTTCGGCCGGATCCTCACCACCGCCAACGACGGCGCCACCGGAGCCGGCACTTCGCGCCAGTTGCAGTTCATGCTACGGTTGAACTTCTGATGCACCGGCTGCTTCTCTCGGCTCTGCTGCTGGCGCCCGCCGTGGACGTGGCCCCTTTCCGGGAAACCCCACCCGAGCCGCACCAAACCGACGACCCGGCCATCTGGATCAACCCGCGCGACCCATCGGACGTGCTGATCTTCGGCACCATCAAAATGGCCTCTCCGCAAGGCGCAATCGCCGTGTATCGCCCGGACGGAGCGCGCCTCATGGCTATCGAGGGCGTCGACCGTCCGAACAACATCGACGTTGCCTATGGCCTCAAGCTCGGCCGGCGCTCCATCGACATCGCCGTCGCCACGGAACGTAACAAGACCCGGCTGCGCGTGTTCGAAATCCTCCCCGGGAAAGGCCTCAAGGATCTCGCCGCGTTGCCCGTCTTCGAGGGACAATCGGGACCGGCGGCGCAACCCATGGGCATCGCCCTCTATCGGCGCCCCTCCGATCAAGCCATCTTCGCCATCGTCAGCCGCAAGAGCGGTCCCTCGGGCAGCTACCTCTGGCAGTATCGCCTCGACACATCCGCCGGTGTGCTGCGCGCCGTCAAAGTGCGAGCCTTCGGCCTCTTCAGCGGCACAAAAGAAATTGAAGCCGTCGCCGTCGACTCCGTGCACGGCTTCGTCTACTACTCCGATGAAGGCGCGGGAATCCGCAAGTATCACGCCGATCCGTCACATCCGGAGGCCGCGCGGGAACTGGCGCTCTTCGCCCAAACCGGCTGGAAAGGCGACCGCGAAGGTATCGCCATCCACGGCGATTACATCATCGCCACCGACCAGCAACATCCCGTGAGCGAGTTCCACGTATTCGCCCGCGATTCCTTGCGCGAGTTGGGCGTTTTCCGCGTCGGCTCCGATACCACCGACGGCATCGACATCGCGCCCAACGGCTTGTTCGTGGCGATGAACGACAGCCGCCATAATTTCATCCTCGCCAACTGGACCAATATCCGGGTAGCCTTGCGCCTGCCGCGATAGCCAAACTCCACATCGGCATCAAACGTGGAAAAGCCCTCCGTTGCACAGAACCGTGCAAACCGGAGGGCTCATCGCTCATGCCGGAAAATGAAACGGAATTAGCCGCTCATCGAGGCTAGAAATTCGGCATTGCTGCGCGTCTTGTTCAATTTATCGAGCAGCAATTCCATCGACTCCGTCGGCGATAACGGATTCAACACCTTGCGCAATACCCACACGCGGTTCAGTTCCTCGCGCGGCATCAGCAGTTCTTCCTTACGCGTACCGCTCTTGTTGATATCGATGGCCGGGAAGACGCGCTTGTCGACGAGCTTGCGGTCCAGGTGAATTTCCATGTTACCCGTCCCCTTGAACTCTTCGAAAATCACATCGTCCATGCGGCTGCCGGTATCAATCAGCGCCGTCGCCACAATCGTCAGCGACCCGCCTTCCTCGATATTGCGCGCCGCGCCGAAGAAGCGCTTCGGACGCTGCAACGCGTTCGAATCGACGCCG
>CALFYN010000084.1 GCA_937952345.1 uncultured Acidobacteriota bacterium | reverse complement strand
GAACCCATCCGCCGCCAAGGCTGGCTCGCCGAAATCAACCAATCCACGGCCCAACGGCTTCGTGATGGCGAATGGGATCACATCATTTTCTACGCACTGCAATCGGCGCGCTTCACCAAACTAGCGCCCATCGAACCCGCCCGCAGCGCCAAGGCATTCCACGACACCAACCGCATCCCGGAAGACGCCGCCCGTCGCTTGACCGCCTTCCTGTCCGAAAAACCCGCAACCGAACGCCACCGGCAGATGCGCCGCATGGCAACTTCCATCGAAGAGTTAACCAACGAATACCAGCGCGCCATGCGCTTCCTCTACGAAAAGGAATGGGCCTCCCGCGCGCACCAGGGCGCGGACCGCCGCGAATTCATCGCCACCCTCTACCAAACCCGCGGCCACTCCACCGACACCGAACTACGAGCCACCTACGGCGTCCACATCGGTCTAAGTGCGCTCCAACAGATGCAGCCAAAAGCAGGGATGATCCGCAAAGTCCTGCTCATCGGCCCCGGGCTCGATTGGGCGCCGCGCACGGCCCTGCGTGACGACACGCCCCCGCAAAGCTACCAACCCTACGCCCTCGCCGATTCCCTGCTCCGCCTCTCCCTCGCCACGCCCGCGCAACTCACCATCCATTGCCTCGACATCAACCCGCGCGTCGTCGATCACATCCGCGCCTTCCCCGCGTCCCCGCGCCGCCTCACCCTCCTCTACGCCCCCGGCGACAACGAGTGGAACAGCTACTTCAACGCACTGGGACAATCCGCCGGCCAACGCGACGGCGCCGAATTCACCGTCGACCGAGCCATCGCAAACAACATCCGCGCCGTTCGCGCCAACATACTCACGGAGCGCACCACGGAAACCTATGACCTCGTCATCGCCACCAACGTCCTGCTCTATTTCGATGACAACGAACTCGGCCTCGCGATCGCCAACATCGCCCATGCCCTCAGGCCCGAAGGTCATCTGCTACACAACGACCTCCGCCCCGCCATTGAGCAATGGGGGCAGCAACTGAACCTGCCCCCCATCCATGCGCGCACCGTCCGCATCGACCCGGCGCGCGAACTCTACGACGGCGTCGTACTCCACGTCAAAAGATGAACTTCACCGCCAGTTGAATGTGTCGCGGGAAGCTCGTCGACCCGAATCCCACACTATCTTTCAACAGCGTCCCGAAGTTCGCGTTCTCCGGGTTGTTGTTGAACTGTCCCGCGTAGAACCAGTACGTGTTGAACGTATTGAACGACTCGGCGCGGAATTGCACTTTGAACCGCTCCGTGATCTGCGTCGTCTTGTTCAGCGAGATATCGAACTGCGGCGCCGAGTGCAGACGGATGCGATTGTCACGATCCGGGGCGGACTGTGGCGCATAGCGCGGAGCAATGAGGAAGTCGTAGTTTGCCGGGTCTGTCCCGCAACCTTGCGCTACCGAATACGCCTGCGGCGTGATGGTCCCGTTGTCGTTCCAGCGCAACACACACGGGCTCACCGCGCGAATCACCGGAGCGCTCCAGTCGATATCCTTCACCCGCGCGTCGCGCAAGTGAATCAGGCTCTCGTTGAGATCCCAAGGCTGCCCGGAATACCAACGCATGATCACCGTGTTCTCCCATCCGCCGATGAGGAACTGTGCCCAGCGCGGCGCGCCGGAGCCGAACTTCTTGCCGCGTCCAAACGGCAGCGAATAGATGCTGGCGACGGTGAACACATGCGGCTTATCGGCCGAGTACACGCCCCGCCGCAACTTCGGATCCTGCACGTCGTTCCATGCCGTCTCGCCGATCATTTTCGACAGCGTGTACGCCACCGCGATGTTCAGCCCATTCGATGCCCGGTGATTGTAGGTCAGTTGCATGCCGTTGTACCAGACGCGGCCATCGTTACGATACACCTCCGTGATGCCGCCGAAATGCGGATACGGACGCTGAAGCGAAGCCCGGCTCACATTCGCGTTTGTGAAGCTCCCCGTTCCCCGGAATGGCTCCAATCCGCGAAACGGATTCGGCACCAGCGCGTCGCAGAAAGCCGGCGACCCGCCTTCCATCGGATTGCATTGCTTGCGGAACGCCAGATCCCATTCGTTGAATGCGCGCGTCGTTTCAAGATTGTGCGTCCGGTTGCCGACATAACTCGCCTCGATCGACGCACTCCATGGGAACTGGTACTGAAAACCAAAGCTGAACTGGTTCACGTGGGGAATCTGGAAATCCGCATTCGTGAAGTTATAGCCGCGCCCGGCAAACGTCTCCAATCCCAGCGAACTCCCCGAAGGCTGAATGACGCCGCCGGGAAACGGATTGTTAATCAGGTTCGGGATCGCCGTACGGTTACCATCGTTGGAGAACACCATCGGCGTCGATTGGCTAAATCCGTTCAACTGCAATTGGCTGTTCGACGGGTTCATGTAATAGCGGCCCCATCCTCCACGCATCACCAGATTGTTCGCAATCTGGTACGCCATGCCCAAACGAAGTTGCACATTGTCTTTATCGAGATTGGTCGTCCCCACCGGCACGCCGGAATCGCCCGCAAACAGCAGCCCGCCACGCAACTGTGGAAGGTTCGCGAATTGCTGCCGGTTGATCAGCTTGTCGATCGGGTTCACTTGATCGCGCGCAAAGCCACGGTTTAACCGGTTGTAGCGCTCATGAGCCCCGATGTTGAAATCCCAACGGAAGCCAAGATTCAGCGTCAACCGCCGCGACACCTTCCAGTCATCCTGTAGATAGGGAGCAAAGTAGCGGTACAGGAAAATCGGAAACACGTTGTTGTCCACCTGCCCGCCGGCGAGATTGCCCAGCAGCCATGTGGCGAAGCCGTCCCCCGACAGCGCATCGGCGCGATTGAATTGGCGCCGCGTGAACGTGTCGTTCGCCACCAGCCGGAACGGCTGCCCCGCATTCTGCGTCGCCCACTGAATCCACCGCAGATCCACGCCCGTCTTCAGCGTGTGTGATCTCCAGATCTTCGTCAGCGTCGGGTGAAAGGAAAAGGTGTTCGTGTAATCGAAACTGAAGTGGTTGCCCAGGCTGATATATCCGGCCACCTCATAGCGCCCGAACCACGCCCCGTGCGGCACCTGGCTGATCAGCGACTGCGGGAATCCGAGCGTCGTCTTGTCGAACCCGAGATTCCCGAACCGGCTCGCGCCCGCCACATACCGGTTGAACGACACGCGCCAGTTCAGGATCGCCGTCGCGGAAATGTTCGACACCATGTCCACCACGTAAGCGTCGTTGATCCGCTTCAGCGGAAGCGGTCCGTCTTCCCCCACGCCGAAGATCCCGTTGGCGCTGCGAAACTCCGTCCGGTCATTCGAGGCATGGCGGAAAAACATGCGATGTTTATCGCCGAAGTTGTGGTCGATCTTGATCGCCAGATTGTAAAAATCGTCCTTGGCAATGTTGTCCCCGCCGGGAACGAAAAAGTTCGCCTGCGCATAACGCACACCCGGGCTCTGCGTGTTGGGCTTCGGGAAGTAAGCCGCAATCTTCGCCGCAATCGGATTGATCCGGTTCGATGGAATGCGATTGCCCGGGAACGGATCGCGAATCCAATCCGAGCCCGAAGCTCGCCCCGTCGTCGGGTCGAAGATCGTGATCGCCGCCCCGCGCGCGTCCGTGAGCTTTGAAAAATCGCCCTGATACATCTCCGGCTCCGGCACGTTCAGCGTCAACGGATTCGGCGTGCCCTCGCGATAGCCTTCGTAGGCCACCATGAAGAAGCTCCGGTTGCGGCCGTTGTACAGCTTGGGAATGTAGATCGGTCCGCCCACCTGTCCGCCATATTGGTCCAGAAAATGTCCGGACTTCGCCGCGCCGCGCGCATTGTTCTGGAACGAATTCGCATCCCACGCATTGCGCCGCGCAAACTCATACAACGTACCGTGCAGTTCATTCGTGCCGCTCTTCAACGACACATTGATGATGCCGCCTCCAGTCTTGCCGTACTGCGCATCGTAGGAGTTCGTCTGGATCTTAAACTCCTCCACCGCGTCCACGCTCGGCACCAGCGCGATGTTGTTCCCACCCGCCTGCGCATTGTTCGGCGCGCCGTCGAGCAGGAATTCGTTGTTGCGATTCAAGCTGCCGTTAATTGACCAGTCGGCGATGGCGCCATTATCGAACGGCCGCTGGTAAATGGCATTGCCGTTATACTGCACGCCCGCCACCAGCATCGAAAGCATGAACGGATTCCGCGCGTTCAGCGGAAACTCCTGCACGCTGCGGCGGTCGATCACCGTACCGCGGTCGGCCTTCGCCGTCTCAAGCAGTGGAATCTCCCCGGTAACCGTGATTTGATCGGTGACCGCGCCCACTTCCAGCGTGATGTTCAACGACGCAGTCTGGCCGACACTAAGAGTGATTCCCTCCTGCGAAAACCGCTTGAAGCCGGCGGCTTCCACCGTCACCGTGACGGCGCCCGGCCGCAGGAACGGAATGGTGAAGTTGCCTTGCGAGTCGGTAACGCTCGAGGCAGTCTCATTTGTCGCCGTATGGCGAACTTGCACGGCGACATTGGGAATAGCGGCGGCAGTGGGATCCGTGACCCTGCCGGTGATGGTGGCCCGGAACTCCTGGGCCTCCGCGGACATGGCTAGCGCCAGTGCGGAAACAACAAGAAGATAAGTTTTCATGGTGCGACCCTGTTACGCGAGAATCAGTTAACCTGATCTGAAAATCGAGAACAGTATATCGCAACCCCAAACTCGCAATCTACCGCATGTGCGATATCCGCGCCAGCCGGAACGGCGGAGCCGCGCTTCGCGTCCCGGCCGTGTATCGGATGACAATCGTGTCCCCATCCACCACATCGCTCCAGAAGCTGCCTTGATCCATTAGCGTCTGCGCGGTATAGGGGCCATGGCAACGCTTGCCGCCTTTCTCGCACACCTCCGCCTTCCCCTCTCCGGCCTGGAATGAAGCAAACTCCACGCGCAGCGCCGCCGCGCCAGGAGACTGAATCTCCAGACGCCACTGCTGCTCTCCCGTGGCAGTCTTCTGCCACCTTCCCTTCCGCAACGCATCGGCCGGCAGCGCACGATGCACGCCCACCACCTTCGGCGAACCCGGCGCATTCAGCAACCGCTGTTCGTCCGCCGTCAGCGGCTTCAGTTTCAATCCGCCGCACAACGCCAGCGGCGCGGCCAGCAGCATCACCACGGCGGAGCGCATGGCATGCTACTCCGGCACAGCCTCGCGGAATCGCTTCTTCGGAAGCAACCGGCTGCCGCGCTTCTCCAGGGTCCACGTTCCTACGCCCTGGCGCCGTTTCTCCCGCAACTGGTTTCCTTCGCCTTCGAACGGTTCGGCCAGCTTCTCTTCCTCGGACGTGGATGGCTGCGCCTGCTCCACCGTCGCCGTCACTGTGCCCGTCACCGGAACGCCACGCGTAAACTGCGCCACGCTGATGAAGTACTGCCCGGCCCGCAACGGCGGATTGCTGCCCGTGCTGATGACAATCGTTTCATCGGCCAGCCGCGACGTCGATGAGAAATCCGCGACAACGTTGCCGTCGCCGTCCACTTCCACGTCTGAGCCCGCGCGCACGAAAAGATCCGTATCGGCGGCTGGAACATCCGACTTCAATTGCACGGTAAGCCGCCTCGCACCCTGCGGTACATCGATGCGGAAGCTGCGCGTTCCCCGGAACAACGTCGGTGAATCCACTGCCGGCAGAGCGAACTTGGCGCCCACCCCGGAAGTGAGCACCGTCACCGCCGTGGGCTCCGTCGTATTCGCCGGCATCGCCACGGTCGCCGTGATCCTCCCCACCGCTTCCACGTCACGCGTGAAGATCGCCAGTGCGATGAAGTAGGTGCCCGGCCGCAGTTCAGGTGTGGAGGTGGGCAGGATCGTAATAGTCTCCGTCCCCAGCGGCCCCTCCGAACTGTGATCGAACACCGGCCGCCCGTCCGCCACAACCACATCCGTGCCGTGCCGCACAAAGAGGTCCACATCCGCGCCGGCGGGCGTGGCCGTCTCCACTCGCAGAACCAGCCGTGTCGCACCTGCCGGCACTTCCACCCGGAATCCGCGCTGGCCGCTGAACAGCGTCGCATTGGCCACCGGCCCGATGCGGAACCCGGCGGGCGTTCCCGACGTCAGCGTCACCGGACCCGTACTCGGCGCCGAGCCGGTGGAAACCGTCGCCGTCACCGTGCAATCCACTTCCACGCCTTCGTCCCATAAAACAAATCCAATGAAATATGTTCCGGGCCGCAGCGCCGCACCCGTGATGACGATCGTCTCATTCCCATCGGGCCCCTCCGACCGCGAATCCGCTACAACCCGCCCATCCACAATCTCCAGCGGCTGGTTCGCCCGCGCGTAGATGTCCACATCGTGTGCCTCAGGGTTCGACCGTAGCTGAATCTCCAGCCGCGTCGCGCCTTCCGGCACGTTCACCGTGAACCCGAGTTCACCATGGTACAGCGTGGGCTCGTTCACCGGCCCCAGACGAATCGTCTTCGGCTGCCCCGAAGTCAGCAGATTGCCGCCGGCGGGCGCCGAGCTCACCGTCGCCGTCAGCGTCACCGGAATCGCCGTTCCCGTCGTGCGCACCACGTACGCGATGAAGTACCTCCCCGGTGTCAGGTCGCCGCCCGAAATCGTGATCTGCTCATTGGCGCTGCTGCCCTCGGAGAGAAAATCGCTGAGGATTCGCCCACCCTCCAGAACCACGTCTTGGCCCCGCCGTACGTGCAGGTCCACATTCGCCGTTGAGTTGGAGCGCAGCGTTACATCCAGCCGTGTCGCCCCCTCCGGAACATCGATCGTAAAACTGAAATCGCCGCGGAAGATCGTCGGGTTGTTCACCGATGGAATCGTGAAGTTGCGCGGTTGACCCGACGTCAACGCGCCTCCGGTCAACGCCGCGCCGCCGCCTGTTACCGTAGCGGTCAACGTCCCCTGCACCGTCGCCCCCGGCGTCAGCGCAGCCAGCGCAATAAAATAAGTCCCCGGCTGCAACTGCGCGCCGCTGATCGTCACCTGTTCGTTCGCCTCATTGCCCGTCGACCGGAAATCCGCCACCACCCGGCCGTCTTCCAGCGCCACATCCTGTCCTCGCCGCACAAACAAATCCACGTCACCCGCCGAAGCGGAACTCAGCGTCACCTCCAGCCGCGTCGCTCCCTCCGGCACGTTGATCCGGAAACTGTTTTCGCCAAAGAAAATCGTCGGCGCTTCCACCGGACCCACCGTCACCGCCCGCGGCTGCCCCGATACCAGCGGCCCGCCCAGCGGCGCCGGAGGCGGCGCATTCGGCGTATTCGGCACCTCCGACCGTCCTTCCAAGATGTCGCTGATCAGCGGATAGAAACTCGAAAATCGCCCGTAGTTATCGGCAAACGGCAGCATCGCACAATATTCGGCCGCCGAATCCGCCTTCGGCCCGTGGCTCAGCATCCCCACCAGCACCAGATTCCTCGTGAACAATCCCGACCCCGAAGAGCCGCCTTCCGTCAATCCACCCCCGTTCCAGAACGCGCCCAAAAACGTAGCCAGATTCTTTCCCGCAAATCGTACGGCATTCTGCGACGTTCCTAACGAAATGCGTTTGAAATCCCCGTCCGGATGATGAATCCCCGTAACGCTCACGCCCGGCTCCACCGCCGCCGGATCCCATCCCGAAAAATTCACACCGTTCGCCACCCCAGTCAATCGCAGCAACGTCGCATCGCCCGAGGAAACCGGAGTCCCCGTAATATATCGGGACCCCAGCGTGCGCGGTACATCGCGCCGGTTCGGCGGCGTCCCGTTGCACGCCGAAGTCTGATAAAACCAGAACGCATTCACCGTCCGCGCCACCGTATCATTGTCAATGCAGTGCTGCGCCGTCAGAAACCACGGCACCCCGCTCTGATTCCGCGTCGCCACCAGCGTGCCCGAACACACAAACGTGCGTCCGCCGCTCTCAAACACCAGATGCGCCACCGCCTTCGCCGTCTCCGCCCACTCCGGATGGCAGGTAACATCCAAATTGCACGATGCCGCCGCCCGCGCGCTCTCCGCCTTCGAATCGGCAAAGCGCGGCATCCCTTCCCCCACCAGATGCGACATCTCCACCACCGCAAACGGCGGACGCGTCACCCGCTCCATCCCCGCCGCAGGCTCATACTCAATCGTCAGCGTCTCCCGCAAGACGATATCGCTCCAGAAATCCCCGTCCCCATACGGCCCCTTCCCCGTGTACGGACCGTGTATCTCCGCCTCATCCCCTGACCCGTCGTGGACCCACACCCGCCCGCTTCCCACGTCGAAATTCGTGAAATGCACGCGCACCCCCGCCGCCCCCGGCGACTCCAGCGCCGCCCGCCACACCTGCCTCCCATCCACAAAATCCACGACTGCCGCATCCAGAAAATCGACAGGCAGCCGCCGGTGCAGCCCCGCAAAAGTTACCCCGTCCGGCGCTCCGGCCTTGCTCTGCGCGATCTCCGCATCGGAAACCACTGCCAGTCGGTGTTCCACCAGCCTCCGCAGCGACGTGCCCCGGCTCGGCAGTTGCAGCCGTCTCTCGCGCTCGGCTCGCGCCGCTTCCGGGTTCGAATACCGTTGAGGCCGGGCTACCCGCAGGCTCTGCGCCTCGGCACCCCAGACAAAGATAGTGGCAATCAGAATCAGGGCTCGCATGGGAGGTTTCATTGTAGCTGATGCTATGTGATGATTCGAATTGACAATTCGTTACATCCGGGTATAATAATTTTATACGGATAAAATATGAACACAGTGATCGCGTTCGAAGGTAACCGCCGCCTCGCCGAGGGGCCTGTCGGGAACGTCGCTCTTGCCGTGAAGGCCCGCATGGACTCCGGCAGCCAACAACCGCTGCTGATCCTCGACTGTGAGACCAGCCAGCCTGTTGAAATCGATTTCCGAGGGACCGCCGAAGACTTGGCCGCCCGCCTCACCACCCCCGCGCCTGACCCCGAGCCGCGCCGTCCTGGACGCCCCAAACTCGGCGTTGTCCCTCGCGAGGTCACCCTGCTCCCCCGCCATTGGGAGTGGCTCGCCGCGCAACCCGGCGGCGCCTCCGTGGCCTTGCGCAAGCTGGTTGAGGAAGCCCGCCGCAAAGGGGAAGGCAAGCAGCGCATCCGCAAGGCGCAGGAGTCCGCCTACCGCTTCCTCACCACCATGGCCGGCAATGAGCCCGGCTACGAAGAAGGCCTCCGCGCCCTGTTCGCCGCCGATGCCGAGCGTTTCCGTATGTACGCCTCCGCATGGCCCCCCGACATCAAGGCGCACGCTCTCAAACTCGCCGCACCGGTCTTCGAACCGGCCACCGCCTAAGGAAACGGAACGAACCGGTACCCTACCCCGCGCACCGTCTGCAAATGCTTCGGCTTGGCCGGATCGTCCTCCAGATACTTGCGCAGCCGCACCACGAAGTTGTCGATGGCCCGCGTATCCGTGTCCTCGTGCAGCCCCCACACCTCTTCCAGCATCTTCTTCCGCGACACGTTCTTATCGCGGTGCTGGACAAGGTACCGCAGCACGTTCATCTCCATCAGGGTCAACGGAAATACAGCCTCGCGCACCCGCAATTCCTGGCGCTCCCAGTCGAGCGCCTTATCTCCAAAGCTGAATTGCCGCAACTCCGCCGGCGCGGGCTCGGCGAGCGACGCCACCAGCCACTCCCGCCGCCGTAATAATCCGTGGATTCTCGCAATCAAAATCGGCAATTCAAATGGCTTTGTCAGGTAATCGTCGGCGCCGGCGTCGAATCCTTTTAATATATCGTCCGGGTGCCCCCGCGCCGTCAGCATCAGCGTGGGGATAAATTGCCCCGCATGCCGCAGTTCGCTCATCACCGTGAACCCGTCCTTGCCCGGCAGCATCACATCCAGCACCACGACATCGAAGGGCTCCCGCCGTGCCAGCAACAAATCGAGCGCCGCTTCGCCCGTCTCCGCCACCGTGACAGCGAACCCCTCCGCCTCCAGATTGAACCGCAGCCCTTCGGCCAGATGCAGTTCATCTTCAACGATCAGTACGCGGCTCATTTCGCTAATGGCAGTTGTAGCACGAAGGTGCTGCCCCGTCCCAATCCTTCGCTTTCCGCCCACGCTCGGCCCCCATGCCGCTTCGCCACCGAACGCACAATGTACAGGCCCAATCCCGTCCCCTTCACTTTCGCCGCCAGCGGCCCGGGCACGCGGTAGAAACGCTTGAAGATCTGCTTCACCTCCGATTTCGGAATCCCCGCCCCGCGGTCCTTCACGCGGATCAACGCGAACTTCTCATCCACCGCGGTTTCCACCGTGATGTGCGCCTCTGGCCCGGAGTACTTCACGGCGTTATCAATGAGATTCGACACCGCCGCCGACAATTCATCGGCATCGCCCAGAATCCGCGCCGCCGGACCCGGCTTGTACTCAATAGACGCCGATTTCACCGCGTGCAGATTCCTCGCCCGCGCCAGGCAGTTCTCCACCACTCCGCCCAGATCGAGCGGCGCACGGTGCAGCTTCGCCCCCGCCGAAGCCAGTCGCCCCGTCCGCAGCACCTGCTCGATCGTGTTCAACAGCCGGTCGCTATCCTCCAGCATGATCTTGTAGAATTCGGCGCGCTTCTCCTCCGGCACCGTGCGCGATTGCAGTGTCTGCAAATACAGCCGTATCGAAGTCACCGGCGTCTTCAGCTCATGCGTCACGGCGTTGATAAAGGCATCATGCTGCTCATTCCGCCGGATCTCCCGCACCAGAAAGATCGTATTCAGCACCACGCCCGCAATCACCACCGCCAGCAGCAGAATTCCCAGAAACAGCAGAATCCCCGTGCGCCAGTTCAACAGCACCCAGCCGATATAAAGCAGCAGGATGACCAGAATCAGACTGGCCCCAAGAGCAATAAAAAAGGCGATGGTTTTCCGCCGCCCGGCGACGACCATACGTCCAGCTTACCAGCGACGCTCGCGGCGCAAGTGATAGCATGCCTTCGTATGCAACGGCGAACCTTCCTGGCGAGTATCGGTGCGGCAGTCGGAGCCATGGCGCAGCCGCCCACGCGTCCGAACGTGCTCTACATCTTCGCGGATCAACTCCGCGCCCACTCCATGGGCTGCTATGGAAACACCGAAGTGAAGACGCCAAATCTCGACCGTCTCGCGGCCGAAGGCATCCTCTTCGAGCATACGTTCGCCAACACGCCCGTCTGCTGCCCCGCGCGCGCCAACATGATCACCGGCGTCTACACCCACCGCAACGGCATGGTGGCCAATGATCTGCGGCTCCGCGAAGAAACCGTGACCAGCGCCAAGCTGCTCACGGCCGCCGGCTATCGCACCGGCTTCATCGGCAAGTGGCACCTCGATGGCGGCCAGCGCATGCCCGGCTTCGTACCGCCCGGTCCGCGGCGTCTCGGCTTCGCCTTCTGGGGCGCAAACGAATGCAGCCACGCCCATTTCAATACCCAGTATTTCCGCGACTCGCCTGAGCCGATTCCCATGAAGAAATTCGAAGCCGAAGGCTGGACCGACATCGCCGTCGAATTCCTCAAGGAAACCAAAGCCAGCGGCAAGCCGTTCTACCTCACCATCGCCATGGGCCCTCCGCACGATCCCTACGGCGCCCCGCCCGAGTACATGAAGATGTACGATCCCGCCAAACTCACCATGCGGCCCAATTGGAAAGCAGGCGGCGCGAATGTCCCTGGCCCCAAACAAATCGCCGCCTATTACGCCGCCACCACCGCCGTCGACGATCAGGTGGGCCGCCTCATGCGCGTCCTCAAGGAACTCAACCTCGAACAGGACACCATCGTTTTGTTTTCCTCCGATCACGGCGACATGCTCGGCTCGCACGGGCTGCGCCTCAAGCGCAAGCCCTGGGAGGAATCCATCCGCATCCCCGGCATTCTGCGCTATCCCCGCAAAGCGAAGCCCGGCCAGCGCGTGAAAGCGCCGTTCACACACGTCGATTTCGCGCCAACGTTGCTATCGCTATGCGGCGTCAAACCGCCCGCCGCCATGCAGGGCACCAACTTCGCGCCACTCGTCGAAGGGCGAAAGATGGATCTCCCCGATTCCGCATTCTTCCAGATCTTCGGCCCGTTCCAAGGCGATGGCACCGAAGACGGCTGGCGCGGCGTCCGCACGGACCGCTACATGTACGCACGCTTCAAGGACAAGCCGTGGGTGCTGTACGACCTGCAAAACGATCCCTACCAGATGAAGAACCTCGCCGGCGACCCATCCGCCGCCACCGTCCAGGCCGACATGGAAAAGCGCCTGGCGCAGTGGATGAAGAAAACCGGCGATAGCTGGGACTACAACTGGTCCGCCCTCGTCGAGGACAAAGGCCGCCTCTACCGCCACAAAACGTTCTACACAGTCGACGAATACTTGCAGTGGGCCAAACAGCACCCTGAGGCCGAAAAACAATAAGCTACCGCGCCTTGAACTTCAGCAGGTAGTGCAGTGCATTCCGGTTCTTCTTGGGATCCTGCCACAACTCCAGTCCTCCAATCACGACATCCTTACTCAGCGTCACTCCGGCAACTGCAAGTGCAACCGGGGTGAGTGGATTGGCAATGACACCCAGCACCACTGCGACGCCGCCCAAGGCGATCCCCGCCGGCTTCAGCCAGTCAGCCCATGATCTGCGGGCCGGCTCCAGTTCCTTGTTCAATTTTGGAATCGTCTTGTGGAACACCTCCTTCTGGAATTCTGGCGTCCAGGCGCTGTGTTCAATCTCGCGTGCCATCCATTGCAGACCACTTCTGGCTGATTCCAACTCGTCCTGATGCTTGCGCCGGTACTTAAGAATCTCCGGAAGTGGCACGTCTCCTGGAATGACACCCAGATCGAAGTCCGTCAGCGCCTGCGCCGCCAACTGGTTGCTCGCAAGACCCTGCCGCGCACGCGCGTCCGCCATCGCCTCGCGGATTTGCGGAATCTCCTGAGCGGCACGCTCCAGTTTGTGATTCAAAATACGGCTGTGAATCTCATCATCGGTAACGGGTGTGGCCCCGACGTGCAGCAGGCCGCCGACCAGCGCATGGTTCAGCATGATCGACTCACCCACCGCGAACGGATAGTCGGCGTAACGGTATTCCGTGATACCAGCCGACGATTCCTGGTATTCGTCATAGACCTCGGCATACCCATGCATCATTCGTTTCATAGCCTGCTCGGCGGGCTGCATGGCAGGCTCCTCGCGCAATTCCTTGGGGACCTTAGCCAATGCCAATGTCCAGGTACCAGTGCCCTTCTCCGCGCATAGCTTCTGAAATCCAACGTCACTCAAGTCCCGCTGAATCGCCGCCGAGATGGTGGATTCGTGTTCGGCGAGCACTTCCTCGGGCGATACGCGCTCCAGGATCCCCTCATCTTCGAGCAGCCGCACATCCTCCTCCACCTCACCCGCGCCGATTCTGCCGAAACTAGCTTTGACCGGATCAAGGATGTAGAGCTTGTCGAAATAGAGCGCCGCGGCTCTGAGAAGGGGAGACTGCTTGTCCTGAAACGACCCGTAAGGGTAATAGAAAACGCTGTGACCGTTCATATGCCTCCTTGACAATGAAATGACAATCCCAGCAACTGGGCACTACAATAACATCCATGGATTCCCTCTCGCGTAGAAACTTCCTCGCCGCCGGCGCTACCGTGATGTCGCTCGACGCGGCGGCCTACAATCGCGTCCGCGGCGCCAATGATCGTCTCCGCATCGGCATCATCGGCTGTGGCGGCATGGCTGGTGGCCACATGCGCGCCCTCGTGCGCATGAAGGAAGCCGAGAACATCGAAGTCGCCTCCGTCTGCGATCTCTGGGATGTGCGCGCCGAAGAGGCATCCAGAATCACCGGCGGCAAAGTCGTCAAAGGCTACAAAAACCTCCTCGCCGACAAAGACATCGATTACATCCTCAACGCCACCCCCGAACACTGGCACGCCCAGATCACCCTCGATGCCGCCGACGCCGGCGTCCACGTCTACTGCGAAAAGCCGATGACCTACTCCATCGAGGAGGCCAAGAAAGTCGTCGCCAAAGTCAAAGCCACCGGCATCAAAATGCAGGTCGGCGTGCAGGGCATGTCCGACGACTCCTATGAAGTGGCCCACGAATACGTGAAAAACGGCACGCTCGGCAAAGTCGTCCTCGCCCAGATCGACTATTCCCGCAATCACAAAGACGACTTCTGGCTCTACGAAGAAAAGCCCAACGCCAAGCCCGGCGAGAACCTCGATTGGAACACCTGGCAGGGCAACACCAAGAAACGCCCCTTCGACCCCGAACGCTTCTTCTCCTGGCGCCGCTTCTGGGATTACTCCGGCGGCATCGCCTCCGATCTGTTCGTCCACCGCGTCACCCGCCTCATCAAAGCTCTCGGACTCACCTTCCCCGACAAAGTCGTCGCCACCGGCGGCAAATTCCAGTTCCCCAACAGCAAGGCCGACATTCCAGACACCTTCAACATGCTGCTCGACTATCCCGAAGGCGTCACCATCCAACTCGTATCTTCCATGGCCAACGACACCCCCGTCACGCACATGCTCCGCGGCCACAAAGCCACTCTCGAATTCACCCGCACCGGCTTCAACATCGTACCCCAGCGGCTCTACGCCAACGAAGTGAAACCCGTCACCTACGAAAAGAAAGGCGCCGAAGACATCGCCCTCCATCACAAGAACCTGCAGGCCGCCATCCGCAAGAACGAAGCCCTGAAGTGCGATTGCATGTTGGGCTACTACGGTGTCGTCGCCGCCCGCATGGGTGTCGAAAGCTTCCGCAAGCGCAAGTACCTCGCCTGGGACCGCGCCAAGGAACGTGTCGTCAATGCGTAGCGCTCTGCTGCTTTGCGCGCTCGCGGCCACCTGCGGCGCGCAAACTTACGATCTGCTGCTCAAGGGCGGCCACCTCATCGATCCGAAAAACAACATCGACGCCGTGCGCGACGTCGCCATCCGTGCCGGCAAAATCGCCGCCGTCGGGGAGAACCTGCCGCCCTCCCAATCCCGCCGCACCATCGATCTCAAAGGCCTCTACATCACGCCCGGCCTCATCGACATTCACGTCCACGTCTTCCACACCACCGGAGTGAAAGACGCATGGGCCGGCGACAACAGCGTCGCCCCCGACAGCTTCAGCTTCCGCACCGGCGTCACCACCATGGCCGATGCCGGCTCCTCCGGCTGGCGCAATTTCGAAACCTTCCGCCACACCGTCATCGATCGCGCCCGCACCCGTGTCTTCGCCTTCATCAACATCGCCGGACTCGGCATGCTCACCAACGTCGTCGAGCAGGCCACCGCCGACATGAAGCCCGACGAAGTCGCCGCACTCGCCAAAAAGCACAAAGATGTCGTTGTCGGCGTCAAAACAGCGCATTACGAAGGCCCCGATTGGACCGCCGTCGACCGCGCCCTCGAAGCAGGCCGCAAGGCCGGCGTCCCCATCATGGTCGACTTCGGCTGGTTCCTCAAAGAGCGCCCCTACTGGCAACTCGTCACCGAACGCCTCCGCCCCGGCGACATCAGCACACACTTCTTCCGAGGCCCGGTGCCCATCGCCGGACCCGACGGCAAACTCTACGACTACCTCAAGCAAGCCCGCGCCCGAGGCGTGAAATTCGATGTCGGCCACGGTGGCGGCAGCTTCGTCTGGCGCAATGCCGTCCCCGCCATCCAGCAGGGCTTCTACCCCGATTCCATTTCCACCGATCTGCACACCGGCTCCATGAACGGACCCATGTTCGACATGCCCACCACAATGTCCAAAATGCTCGCCGCCGGCATGCCCCTGAAAGAAGTCATCCTCCGCTCCACATGGAATCCCGCGCAGCAGATTCATCATCCCGAACTCGGCCACCTCACCACCGGCGCCGTCGCCGACATCGCCGTCTGGAGCGTGCTCGAAGGCACCTTCGGCTTCGCCGATCCCGAAGGCGGCAAGGTCACCGGCAAGCAGCGCCTGCAATGCGAAATGACATTGAAAGACGGAAGAATTCTCTACAATTGGAACGCCCTCGGCGCAACCGATTGGAAGAACCTCAAACCCGGCTACGGCGTGCGCCCCATCGAGTCCATCATTCCGCCTCCTGGAAAGAAGTAAACTAAATCCAACACTCTTCTGGGA
>CALFYN010000083.1 GCA_937952345.1 uncultured Acidobacteriota bacterium | reverse complement strand
TTCGATCGTTTGTTGGCGGGGAACCTGGCGGGATGGGAACAATGGCCGCAGCGGCGGCGATTCGTGCGCGATGCGGCGGTGTACGGAAGGCTGCGCGCGCTGCCGGCGGCGATGGTGCGGCAGGCGCTTGAGGATCCACGTTCGCGTGAGGATATGCTGCTGGGGGCGGAAGTGGCAGAGGTGCTGGGATTGACGCTCAACGGCTTTGCCGGGCAGGCGGCGGGGCGCGAGGCGTGGATGCTGCAGCGGCACTATTTCTACGATGATGAGGACGGGCGGGCGTCCTTCGCTTCGTTCCGGCGGGCTTATCGCGACGGCGGGTGGACGTGGACGGAACAGGATGGGGGCGTGACGGTGCGCAAGGGGCCGATGCGCATTGAGGCCAACCTGCCGGGGCGGGAGTACGCGATGACAGGGACGCCGGGTGTGGTGGTGCATCGGGGACACGAGTTTCACGTGCCGAAGACACTGGCCGTGCTGCCGCATTCGGCGGCGTTCGTATTCCTGGGGAGTTGCCGCGGCATGGGAAGTGTGGCGGATGTGCTGCGGCTGGCCCCTCGGGCGGACGTGCTGGTGACGCGGGCCACGGGATCGCATACGGTGAACGATCCGCTGCTGAAGGCCCTGAATGAAGCGGCGCTCGATGGGGGCGTGAAGTGGGAGACGTTTTGGAATGCGCAGAAGCGGCGTTTTCGCGGGAATCCGTTGTTCGGCGAGTACGTGGCGCCGCATCGCAACGCGGCGGCATATGTGATCAAGGCGTATGAGCGGTATCTGGCGAGCGAGTCGGCACCCGCGGTGGGAGAGATCTTCGCGCGGTGGCGCGCGGAATTGGCCGGGCGTCAGGCGCGCTTGCCGTAGACGGAGCGGTAGACAACGCGTCCCTGGACGTCGCGGTGTTCCAGCACGAGCGGGGCTTCCTGATCGTTGGGATCGACTCGGGCGGTGACGAAGCCCCCCTTGATGCGCAGGAACTTGTGGTATCGCTTGTCCTCGCCGCCGCTCGGTGAGACGGCGTGCGAATCGCTGGCCGGGCCGCAGCCGAACTCGTGGAGGCCGGTTTCGGGATCGACGGAATGATATTGCCAGTGGCGGTCGCCGTTCATGAGAATGACCTGGCCGCCGACGTGATCACGGAGCCAGGTGCGCATTTCTTTGCTTTCGGTGGCGAAGGTGGGATTGGCGTGGTTGTCTTTCTTGCGCCCGTGATCGGGGCCGATCATGGGGTTGGGATTGATGAGCAGCTTCCAACGCGCGGTGCTCTGGGCGAGGGTTTGCTTGAGCCACTGCTTCTGCGCTTCACCCCAGATGGATTTGGTGGGCCCGTCGGGGTCGCTGTTGGCATCGCGGAAATCACGGCTGTCGGGGAGCCAGACTTCGAGGTCGGAGCCCCAGCGGAAGCGGCGGTAGAAGGGCTGATTGTCGAGTGGCGCGGGGATCTGCTGGCGGAAGAGCTTCTGGCCGGCGACGAAGCTGAAATCGGGTTGCTTGGGCGCTTTCATGCCGGGGAAGCAATCGTCGCTCATCAGGTCGTGATCGTCTTTCTGGAAATAGGCGGGAATGGTGCGCAGGCAGCTATGCAAGGTGGGCAGGCTGAACATGCGATCCCAGTGATAGCGGGCGATGGCGACGTCGGTGGCGACGGGGTCATCGGAATCGTAGTAGACATTGTCGCCGCAGGAGACGAGGAAAGCTGGCTTCAACTTTTCGAGCGCGTCGTAGATCCAGAAGCCGTCCTGGCGGTCCTGCTGGCTGTACTTCTGGCAACTGGAGAGAGCGAAGGTGATGGGGACGCGATCGGATTCGCGGGGGGCGGTGCGGAAGGAGCCAGTGAGCGAGCCGTCGGCGGACTTGCCTTTGGCCGCGGAGGTTTCGATGACGAACTTGTAGTGGGTGGCGGGGGACAGATCGTTGAGCCGGAACTGATGGGCGAAGTCGGCGGAGGGATCGAGGTCGACCCAGTTGATCGAGCGCTTCTTCTCGCGGCCGGAGACGGCTTCGACCATAAGGCGCGCGTAGCCGTTGCCGCCCATGGATGCGCCTTCGAGCGTGGCGATATTGGTGCCGGGGGCAAGGAATTTGGCTTCTTTGCCACCGCCTTTGCGCACAATACCTGCGTCGTTGCGCTTGGCGGATTGTGTGCGGCGCGTCCAGATGACGGCGCTGGTGGGAGTGAGTTCTCCCACCTTCACGCCCGTGGCGAAGTGATCGGCGGGGACTTCCTTGCCATAGAGTGCAGCGGCGCTGAGTGCGCCAAGGGCTTGCCTGCGAGTGATGCCGCTCATGTCATAGAGCAGCATATCGCATCCGGGAGTAATATGAAGCGTGCGCATAATCCTGGTTGTGATTTTTGCCGCGGGCATCATCGGCTCGGCGATGGCGACGCGGGACGCGGTGCTGGCGGTGGAGATTCGAGACGCGAACGGGAAGCCGGTGGCGGCGCGCGTGCGGCTGGTGAATGCGGAAGGCAAGCCGCCGAAGAGTGCGAATGGCCGCGTGGCGCCGGATTCGCCGTTCGGCATCCCCGCGCAGTCGGTGGCCATCCAGTATGGCCGCAACGATGCGGCTGAGGGATACCTGCTGCAGCCCGATGGGGCGTTTTACGTGGATGGCGGATTCCGGCTGGATGTGCCGCCGGGGAAGTATTCGATCACGGTGACGAAGGGTCCTGAGTATGCGCAGTGGAGCGAGACGGTGGAAGCAGGCGCGGGGCGGAAGGTGGCGCGGACGGTGCGCATGAGCCGGTGGATCGACATGCCGGCAAAGGGCTGGTATTCGGCGGACGATCACATCCATGTGCGACGGTCGCCGCGCGAGAATCCGCTGCTGCTGCGCTGGGTGGCTGCCGAGGATCTGCATGTGGGGAACATTTTGCAGATGGGGGATATCTGGACGACGTTCTTTTCGCAGTACGGATTCGGCAAGCAGGGGCGGTATCGGGAGGGGAATCATCTGTTGTCGCCGGGACAGGAAGAACCGCGCACTCCGGAAGTGGCGCATACGATTTCGCTGGGGGCGGAGGAGTTCGTGCGTTTCCAGCCGGATTATTATTCCTATGACCGGGTGTTCGACCGCGTGCATGCTTTGGGGGGCGTGAGCGGCATTGCGCACCAGGCGGTTTCGTTCCACGGGTATCGCGGGCTGGCGTTGAATATGCTGCGCGGAAAGCTGGATTTCCTGGAAGTGATGCAATTTTGCGTGACGAAAGAGGGAATTGTCACGGACCACTACTACCGGTTCCTGGATCTGGGCTACCGGCTGACGGCGCTGGCGGGTTCGGATTTTCCGTGGTGCGGGCGGGGCGGGTCGCGCATCGGGGATGTTCGGTTTTACACGCTGGTGGGGAAGAGCTTCGATTTCGAGGGATGGATGGCGGGCGTGAAGGCAGGGCGCACGTTTGCCACAAGCGGGCCGATGCTGGAGTTCACGGTGAACGGGGAGCCGCCGGGATCGGTGGTGAAGGTAGCGCGTGGCAGCCGCTTGCGTGTGAAGGCGCGGGCATGGGGGAAGCCGGGGCAGATTCCACTGCGCGAGTTGGAAATTGTGGGCCATGGGGAATCGTTGGGCAAGAAGACGGGGGCGGATGCGGGGGAATTGGAGATTGATATGGAATTGCCCGTGGAGCGCGGCATCTGGATTGCGGCGCGGGCTTCGGGAGGGCCGGCCGTGGCCGCGCATACGACTCCGGTGTATGTATCGGTGGATGGCGGCGGGTGGAGCAATCCGCGGACGTTCGCGCAGCGGATCGCGGAGTGCGAAGCGGCGTTGGCGGAACTGGAGCAGGGATTGGGGAACACACCGCAGTTGCTGGCCGATCAGATGCCGCGGCACCGGCAGCAGATGATGCGGCAGATCGTGGAAGCGCGCGCGGCGCTGGAGAAGCGAAAGGCTGCCGGGGCGCAATAGCGGGCGGCTTATTTGCGCATGGAGTAGAGGACGGCCTGAAGCTGCCTTCGGGCGGCTTCGGCTTCGGGGCCGGCGCTGGCGGGCAGCGGATGTTGTTCGAGGACGTCGTTGGGCACGTCGTAGAATCGGCCGTCGTCGTAGAGCTTGTAGCGTTTGGTGCGGGCGTATTGAACGAGTTTCGTGTAGGCTTCCTTGCCGTGGCCGGGGCGCGGATCGAACCAGCAGTACGTCCACTCGCGGGGCTTGCCGGGCTTGCCTAGCAACTGCGGCAGGAAGCTGCGGCCATCGAGTTTCTTGTCAGCGGGGGCTCCGGCGGCTTCGAGGATGGTGGGGAAGAAATCGGAGGAATCGATGAGATCGTCGCAGACCTTTCCGGCGGGAGTGCGGCCTTTCCAATAGCCGATGCAGGGAACGCGGGTGCCGGCATCGGTGGGGAGTCCCTTGCCGCCCTGGATGACTTTGTCGCCCATGCGCGAGGTGATGGAACGGTCCGTGCCGTTGTCGCTGAAGAAGAGGATGAGGGTGCGTTCGGCGATGCCGAGGTCTTCGATTTTTTTCCAAATCCGGCCGATGATTTCGTCCATATAGGAGACCATGTCGGCGAAATTCTTGCGGTCGTTCTTGAGGCGGGCGGTGGTCCAGTTGGCGCTGCGCGGGGTGGGGTTGAAGGGCCCGTGGGTGAGGGCCATCGGAAAGTAGGCGAAGAACGGGCGGCTGCGATGCTTTTCCATGAAATTCATGAGGAATTCGGCGGAGATATCTTCGCCGTACTGGTCCTTGGCATCCTTGACCAGTTTGCCGTTCACCATGTAGGTGGGGTCGCCGTAGCGGGAGCCTTTATCTTCGGTGTGCAGGGCGTGCCAGACGCAGTATTCATCGAAGCCGGCTTGTTCGGCGAGCATTCCCTTGCCGCGCCATTCGGGTTCGAAGTCGGGCGGGTTGTAGCTCCAGAATTGCCACTTGCCGGCCATGACGGTCTTGTAGCCGAGTTTCTGGAAGCGATGGCCGAAGGTGGGTTCCTTGGGATCCATGACGCCGAAGGCCTTCCAGTTGCGGTTATTGTAGAGTCCGGTCATCAACTGCACGCGGGTAGGCGTGCACAGCGGCTGGGCATAGGCGTGGGTGAAACGGACGCCCTGGGCGGCCATGCGGTCGAGATGCGGCGTCTTGTAGGAGGTGCCGCCATAGCAGCCGAGGCATTCGTAGCCGAGATCGTCGGCCATGATGAGGACGATGTTCGTCTTCACCGATTGCGCGGCGGCGGCCGGCGCGAGGGCGAGCGCAGAGAGAAATTGACGCCGATTCATGCTTTGATCCGGAATAGTTTCGCTGAATTTTCCCAAAAGATTTTGCGCTGGATCTTCAGATCGGGCGCGAGTTTCTTCATCATGGCAATCTGCTGCGCGCCGCTGCACTTTTCGCCTTCGCCGACCCAATCGTTGCAGTCGCTGCCGTAGAGCAGCTTGTTCTGGTGTCGTTGAATGAAGGCGGCGCCGTGATCGGGATCGCGGCGGAAGGCATTGAGTCAGGAGCCGGCCGAGAGATCGGCGAACATGTTGGGGTAGTCGGCGAGCAGGCGATCGGTGATGCCGCCGGGGGTGACCTTATCGGTGGGATAGAGCACCTTCTGATCGCCGCCTTTGCTGATGTTGCTCCAGAAGGTCTGGGCGTGGCCGATGAAGTTGACCTTGTTGTATTTTTCCAGCATTTTGTGGAAGCGCTCAATGTGGTAGTTGTAGGCTTCGTGCTGGAAGTGCATGAGGACGGGAACGTTGTAATCGCGGGCAATGGAGGCGATTAATTCCATGTGGGAGGAGTCGGCATCGACGGGGAACTTCTGCTCGCCGATGCCGATGGCGCCCATCTTGAGGTACTTTTCGATGACGGGGCGGGTTTCGGGGATGTCGGGGAGTTCGTTGGCGAAGAAGAGGAACTCTTTGGGGTATTTTTTGGCCACGGCGACGACGGTGTCATTGCCGCCGGCCTGCGCGGCGAGCCCGTATTTGGAGCCCGCGGGGAGGAGGATGGTTTTCGCGATGCCCATCTTGCGCTGGTGCGACACGAGCACATCGTCTGGCCTGCGGGCGTAGTTGGTGTGCTGGTGGATGTCGATGATGGGGATGGTGTTCTGAGCGGAGGCAACGGCCGCGGCCGCGGCGGAGCAGAGGAAAGTTCGCCGGTCAATCATTACGAGGCATTATGCACGGTTGCGGTTGGTAGTATCAAGCGGGTGTCCGGCTGCGTCTAAGATAGGAGGTGAGGGTACCTATTGGCGCAACATATCTTCAAGCAGGTTTGGACGGCGATCTCGAATCTGAATCCGAATGACGTGCGTGAGCTTGCGGGGCAAGGCATCCTGATCGGGTTGTACGCGCGCACGGAGGAAGCTTATGAAGAGATGGAGGAGTACTTCATCCCGTCGTATCTTTCGCGCGAGCGGCGGCTGGAGGCCTTCAACCACTTGTACCGGTCGACGGAAAAGAACGCTCCGCCGCGGTTCGACATTGAGATTTTCGAGGAAGGGCTGCCGCGGCCGCAGAGCGGGTTCCTGTTCCGGCGGCACAATCGCGCGCGGATGATTGAAGAGATTCTGGAGGCGCGGGAGACGGGACGGATTCCGCTGGCGCGCCTGTTCCCGCCGTTTTACCAGCCGGTGATCGACCGGGTGATTCATCAGGTGGCGAAGGAGAACGCGCTGTTCTCGATGGCGACGGCGCTGCCGGGCGTGATCCCGATGGTGCAATTGCCGCTGGCGGTGGGCGAGTTTGCCTCCGATACGGCTGTGTTAACGGTGAACCAGGTGCGGATGGCGTTTCTGCTGGCGGCGGCGAGCGACCGGGATATCGGCTATGCGGAGCAGCGGGGCGAGATTGGGTCGATTCTAGCGGGGGCGTTCGGGTGGCGGGCGATTGCGCGGGAACTGGTGGGGAAGATCCCCTTCGGGGGAGGGCTGATTCCGAAGGCGGCGATTGCCTATGCAGGGACGTACGTAGCAGGGCGCGTGCTGGAGCGGATGTATCGCGAAGGCTATTCCATGACTCGCGAGGAGCGCAGGGAGGCCTACGAAGGAGCGTTCGAAACCGGCAAGCGCGTGGCGAAACAGTTTATGGAAACCGTGAAAGCGAAACGAGCGGAGGCAAGATGAACTTACTGGAAACGTTACTTTCGGCGCAGGGCGGCGGAGCCGTGCGCAATCTGGCGGGGCAATTCGGGATCGACGAAAGCCAGGCGGCTTCGGCGATTTCGTCACTGCTGCCGGCGTTGCAGGGCGGATTGCAGAGCAATCTGTCGCAAGCGGGCGGATTGGAAGGATTGCTGGGAGCGCTGCAGGGCGGGAACCATGCGCGATTCCTGGACGACGACGCGGCCATCGGGGTTCCCGAGACGATTCATGAAGGCAATGGAATCCTGGGGCATTTGCTGGGGAGCAAGGACGCGAGCCGGGCCGCCGCCAACAGCGCCAGCCAGCAGACCGGGCTGCCGGCGCCGATGCTGAAGCAAATGCTGCCGATTCTGGCGACCATGGTGATGGGCGCATTGAGCAAGCAACATGCGGCGCAGGAGGAAGAAGGCGGAGTGATGGGGGCGCTGAGTTCGCTGCTCGATTCGAACCGTGACGGCAACGTGGCGGATGATGTACTGGGGATGGCGTCGCGCTTTTTCCAGAAATAGCGCATGTTTTCTCGGGCGCGGGTGTTATTGCCGGTAGTATTGTTCGGCGTTTACGGGATTTACTATTACTTCAGCAACCGCGAGGCGGTGCCGCTGACCGGGCGGATGCACATGGTGGATCTGAGTCCCGATCAAGAGGCGGCGCTGGGGCTGGCATCGTACCGGCAGATACTGTCTCGGGAGCGGGTGGTGGAATCGGGCGCGGTGGTGGATGCGGTGCGGGAAATCGGGAAGAAACTGGCGGAGGTATCGGAGGCGCCGGCATTTCGCTGGGAATTCAACGTCATCGAGTCACGGCAGGCGAATGCGTTCTGTTTGCCGGGCGGGAAGGTGGCGGTATACACGGGCATCCTTCCGGTGACGAAGAATCGCGACGGACTGGCGGTGGTGATGGGGCACGAGATCGCGCACGCCATTGCACGGCATGGGGCCGAGCGCATGGCGCAACAGAAGCTGATGCGCATCGGCGAGATGGCGACGCGGGTGGCAATCGGCGATATGGATTACCAGACGCAGCGCGGCGTGCTGGCGGCGTTTGGGCTGGGGGCGCAGTATGGGGTGCTGCTTCCCTTCTCCCGGGATCATGAATCGGAGGCGGATTACATGGGGTTGATTTTCGCGGCGCGGGCTTGCTTTGATCCCGAGGAAGCGCCGCGGTTGTGGGAGCGGATGGGGAAGGTGGCGGGGAAAGGTCCGGCGGAGTTTACGTCGACGCATCCGAGCCATGCAACGCGCATCCGGCAGTTCGCGGAGTGGATGCCGGAGGCGTTGCAGGAGCGTGCGCGGCGATGTGGGGGGCGATGACAGGGACCCGGTGAGGCTTGCCCTCGCGGCGCATCTTCAGTATTGTTGCGAGTACCGAGGATGCAACCATGGACACACAAAAACTCGAAGCTTTTCTGCAACGAATGATTGGGGAACTGGGCGCCGCGGTGAACGTTCCCCTGATGATGATTGGCGATCGAACGGGGCTTTTCCGGGCCATGCACGGCGCGGGATGGATGAGCGCCGCGGAACTGGCGCAGAAAGCCGGCGCGGATGAGCGTTATGTTCGGGAATGGCTTTCGGCGCTGGCCGCGGGCCAAATCGTGGAGTACGACGCGGGCGGCGCGAAGTTTCGCCTCCCCGAAGAACACGGCTTTGCATTGGCGGTGGATGGGAGTCCGGCGGATTTGCAGGGCGCTTTTTCGGTGGTTGGCTCCCTGTATTTCGATTGGGAGCGCATTGCCCGGGCTTTTCAGACCGGCGAAGGCGTGGGGTGGCATGAGCATCACCACAGCCTGTTTCACGGCACGGACCGTTTCTTCCGGCCCGGCTACAAGGCGCACCTGGTAGGGGAGTGGATCCCCGCGCTGGACGGAATGGAGCAGCGGCTGCGGAACGGCGCCAAGGCTGCCGACGTGGGATGCGGCTATGGATCCTCGACGGTACTGATGGCGCAGGCGTATCCGTCGTCCACGTTTTTCGGGTTCGATTATCACGATGCTTCGGTGGAAGCGGCTCGCAAAGCAGCAGAGGCGGCGGGCGTTGCCGATCGCGTCAGCTTCGACGTGGCAAGCGCGAAGTCGTTTCCGGGGCACGGGTATGATTTCATCGCGGTGTTCGATTGCCTTCACGATATGGGGGATCCGGTGGGCGCGGCACGGCACATTCGCGAACGGCTGAAGCCGGACGGCGTGTTCATGATCGT
>CALFYN010000082.1 GCA_937952345.1 uncultured Acidobacteriota bacterium | reverse complement strand
CATCATATTGGTGGCGGCGCGCGCGGCGGGCACCGGCCCCAGCGGCTTGCCAAAAACGCGCTCCTGGTCCTTCGCGAAATCCCATGTGCTGCCGTTCTGCTGCGCGAAGGCCAGCGCGGCCTGCAGTTTCTTGCGGTCGAATCCGGCGGTGCTCTTTTTCCAAATCGGTCCAGGAGGCGGGAAATACTGCGCCGCCGCCGGCAGGGAGAGCAGGAGTAGGAGTAGGGCGATCATCAGAATGCCAGTGGGCTCGATTATATAAGATCCCTGTGTGAAATCTCCCCCACCCCCGCCCCGTCCCCTGGGTGACTCAACCCATTCCGGACCCCCATCTGCTATCTATCCTGCACGAAACAAAACACTTGCTCATTTGGCACGCAATCTGCAAACCATATGCCCTCGAAGGGACATCCGAGCGACACCCAAGCTCGCTGAGCAAGACGAGGAGGCATCACCGTGGCCAACAAGCAAGAAGCACCTGACACCCATCTCCACGACTACGCCGGAGGCTGGATCACCGAACGCACGGGCACCGAGGTACCCGCCTTCCTGAAATTCGCCTACGTGGGCGTCGCCATCGGCACCGTCTCCTACCTCATCCTCTATATGACCGGCGAAACCGGCCACAGCGAGCGCGGCTCCATCGTCGAACAATTCAACCGCGCCACGGAGAACTCCCCCGGCCTCATCTACATGGTCGCCGCCATGGCCGCCGTATTCTTCCTCGGCGTCATTCTGTTCGCATTCCGCAACACAGAAGGCGAATAAATGCCGGACACGCTCTATCAGGTCCAGCCACCTGACGCCACGCAATATTGGCAGAAGATGGTCAAGTGCCAGGACGCCTGCCCCGTCCGCACGGACGCCTGCGGCTACGTCACGGCCATCGCCGAAGGCCGCTATTCGGACGCCTACCGCATCGCCCGCGCCACCAACCCGTTCGCCTCCATCTGCGGCCGTGTCTGCGGCGCACCCTGCGAAGCCAATTGCCGCCGTGGATCGGTGGACTCGCCGGTGAGCATCCGCGGCCTGAAACGTTTTGCCACCGAAATGTTTGGCCCCGAAACGGGCAGCTACGAAATCTACCGCGATGCGTGTGACCGCCGCATGCTCCCTCCCGGAAGCGGAAACGGCCAGCGCATCGCGGTGGTGGGAGCCGGCGTTTCCGGCCTCACCGTCGCCCACGACCTCGCGCAGATCGGCTACAAGGTCACCGTGTTCGAAGCCTACTCCGAACCCGGCGGCATGCTCATGGTGGGTGTGCCCATCTTCCGCCTCCCCCGCGATGTCGTGCGCAAGGAAATGGAAGCCATCCTCGCCCTTGGCGTCGAGCTGAAATGCAACATGCGTCTCGGCCGCGATTTCTCCATCGCCGATCTCCGCGCCCAAGGCTACAAGGCTGTCTTCCTCGGCATCGGGCTGCCCAAAGGCCGCAAGCTCGATATTCCCGGAGCTGATCTCCCCAACGTCTACGACGGTCTGGAATTCCTGCGCACCTTCAACGAAGGTGTGCCGCTGCCTCTTGGACGCCGCATCGCGGTCATCGGCGGCGGAAATGTCGCCTACGACGTAGCCCGCTCGGCCGTGCGTCCCTTCGATGCCCTCAACACCCGCGAAGAGGATGAGGCCGAGATGGGCCGCGGTGAACAGACCGCCTACGACATCGCTCGTTCGGCTCTGCGCATGAGCGGCGATAAGGAAGTCGCCGTCGTTTGCCTGGAATCGCGCAAGGAAATGCCCGCCGATCTGCGCGAAGTCGAGGAAGGCGAAGAGGAAGGCATCCGCCTCTACAACAGCCGCGGCCCGCGCGAGGTGCTGCACAAGAACGGCAAAGTCACCGGACTCCGCACCACCAAGTGCGTCAGCGTCTTCGACGCCAACGGCCGCTTCAATCCCGTCTTTGACGAAAACGACACCATTGATATCGAGGCCGATACCATCCTGTTCGCCATCGGCCAGACGTCCGACCTCTCCTTCCTCGCCCCCGAGGACGGTGTCGAAACCGCGCGCGGGCTGATCAAGGTGAATCCCAGCACCTATCAGACCACCGCCCCCGACGTCTTCGCTTGCGGCGATATCGCCCATGGCCCGCGGCTGTTTATCCATGCCGTGGCTTCGGCGCAGATTGCCGCCCGCTCCATGCACGATTTCCTCACCGGAACGCGCACCGATATCGTCGTCCGCAAGAAATGGCACCCTGCCGCCTACACCATGGTGCAGGGTTGGACCGAACTGGTGCGCCGCGAGCCGCCCGCCCTCGACGTGGAGCGCCGCGCCAGTTCCATCGAAATCACCGAAATCAATTTCTCGGAAGAGGAGGCGCGCCGCCAGGGCTCGCGCTGCCTGCGATGCAATGTCAATACGGTGTTCGACACATCCGTCTGCATCGCCTGTAACGGCTGCGTCGATATCTGCCCGCGCAACCTCATCCGGTTGGTGGGGCTCGGAACGCTTGTGGAGGATCAGGCGGGGTTGGAACTGGTCAGTTCCAACTTCGGCGTCTCTCCGGAGACCATCCGCCAGTTCAGCAAAGAGGAGCTGAACGGGATGGGCGGTCTCATGATGAAAGACGAATCCACTTGCATCCGCTGCGCGATGTGCGCTTCGCGCTGCCCCACCAACGCCATCACGATGCAAAGGTTTGAACACTACCGCGAATGCGTCAGCATTCCCACGGTAAACACGAGTTTGTTGCAACCGGCTGCGGCAATGCCATGACTTGGGCTGATTTCTCCGTGGCTTTTTTATTAGGTGTGGCCGGCAGTCTGCACTGTGTCCAGATGTGCGGACCAATCCTCCTATCTTGCACGATGCCCCTCGCGCAACGGCGCAGCGGCTACCGGGCTGCCGGCCACCTTTTTTACCACACCGGCCGGATTGCAACGTATGGTTTTCTCGGCGCGCTCGCCGGCGGACTCGGGCTCTCGCTCGAGGCCGTGATGCCCTGGCAGAGCGCCGCCTCGATCGCCGCCGGCGCGGCGATGCTGCTGGCTGGACTCTTGATGCTCGGCGCCCTGAAACGTCCTGAGCTCGTCCAGATCAGACCAGTGGCTTCCATGACACGCCGCGCCGGGCGGTTGATCGCCAAAGACACCGCTGCTTCGAAACTCCACCTCGGCCTGTTCCTCGGCCTTCTGCCCTGCGGCCTCGTCTATGCCGCGTTGCTGAAAGCCCTCTCGACCGGCAACGCCCTGGACGGCGCTGTCACCATGGTCGCCTTTGGACTCGGCACCGCCGGAGCCCTGCTCGCCGTCGGCCTCTTCTCCGTCCCCTTCGGCCGCTACTTCGCCCGTTGGGGCGCGCACCTCCCCGCAATCGCCGTCGCCATCACCGGCATTCTTCTTCTTGTCCGCGGACTCATGCCTGTCACCATGGGTGGCCACGCGCATCATCATTAAGAAGAGCGTCATGGCAACCGTATCCACCCCTACTTCCGCACCCGGCAACGCTGCTTTACCCCCTGTACGCCGATACCACAACTTCCGGAAAACGATTCACCTCATCTGCTTCCTTATCTTCGTCGCGCTGCCATTTTCCAACCTCATGCGCTTCGATATCCCGCGCCAGCGCTTCTACGTCTTCGGCCAGGAACTGTGGATCAACGAATTCGCCATCCTCTTCTTCACCCTGATGTTTTTGCTGTTCGGCATCGCCGCCGCCAGCATGCTCTACGGCCGCGTCTATTGCAGCTACGCCTGCCCGCAGATGATCTTCAGCGAAGCGTCCCTCGCCATGGAGGACCGCATCCGCCGCTGGATCAACAAGCACTTCATCCAACTCAGTCCCGCCGTCCGCACCTTCGCCTCGCGCTTCCTGTTCTATTCCACCGGCCTCGCCGCCAGCGTCTTTCTCGCCTTCGTCTTCACCTCGTATTTCGTCGAACCTCGCGATCTCCTCAGCCGCCTCCTGACCATCGACATCGTCACCGCCGGGGGCATCGCCGGAGCCGTCACCACGCTCATCACCTTCCTCGATTTCGCTTTCGTCCGTACCCGCTTCTGCAAGATGATCTGCCCCTATGGCTATCTGCAGGGCATGCTCAGCGACAAGCAGACGCTACTCGTCGTCTACCGCGACAGCGAGGAGAAGAAGGCTTGCATCGAATGCAAGAAGTGTGTGCGCGTTTGCCACATGGGCATCGACATTCGCAAATCGCCCTTCCAGATTGAATGCATTCACTGCGGCGAATGCGTTGAAGCCTGCGACGATGTTCTCGCCAAGCTGAAGAAGCCCGGCCTCATCCATTACACCTGGGGAGAGCAGGGCAAGATGCTCGGCGCGAAAGACGAGCCCTGGTACTATCGCATCGGCCTGCGCGATCCCAAGCGCGCCGTTGTCTCCTTCATCATGCTGTTCTACTTCACCGGATTGATGATCGCCCTCTCCATGCGCCACCCCATGCAAATCCGTGTGCAGCCGGACCGCGCCACGCTCTACACCACCAATGCCCAGGGCGAAACCACCAACAAGTTCCGTTTCAACATCGACAATCGCGGCAGTGTGGATGCCACTGTTGCCATCGTGCTCGAAAGCTCACAGAAAGCTCTCCACCTCACCACGGACCGCGTCGCCCTCAAGGCCGGCGGCTCCGTGGAACAGACCATCGAGGTGGCCACCGCGCCGGATGCGCTCGCGCCCGGCGTCTACCCGATCACACTGCACACGACGAGCGAACCCGGCGGAACGAAAGCCTCGTTCCCCATGACGTTCGTCATGCCGAAACAGAAATAGGGGCAAAATGCGTTTTCTACTGGCGTTCGTTTTTGTTTTATTCGCGGGAATCATGGTGTATGTCTACGTGGGCGCCGAGCAGGCCAGCCCGGTCATCCTCGATGCCAAGGGCAAACCCTACGCGTCCGGCCAGAAGTAGGCCGTCATGCAACCCTGCGCCCTCTGCGGGCTCGATTGCGGCAAGCAACCCTATCGCGCCGAAGACCGATTCTTCTGCTGTCTCGGTTGCATGCACGTCCATGCCATCCTCTCCGAAAGCGGCGTTCTCGCCTCAGGCGTCGATATCCGCGAAACCGAAGTCTTCAAGCGCAGTCTCGAACTGGGCCTCATCGCCACCGGTGGGCGCGAAACCAAACCCGCGGCGCCGGCCACTCCCGATCTCCCTTCCGAAGAGCGCCTCTTCCGCCTTTCCGGCCTCTGGTGCAGCGCCTGCGCCTGGGTCATCGAGCACACTCTCAAATCCCAGCGCGGCGTCGTCTCCGCCGAAGTCCACTTCGTCTCCGATCTGCTGAAGGTCCGTTTCCAGCCGCAACTGCTGCCGCCCTCGCGCATCCCCGAACTCGTCGCCGGCCTCGGCTACAAAGCGGTCGAATATACCGGCGAGGCCTCCACGGCGAACGCAGAGCGCAAAGACCTCCTCATGCGTCTCGGCGTTGCCGCGTTCCTGTGGGTCAACGTAATGGGCATGAATCTCTCCGTCTACTTCGGAGCCTTCGATCCCGTGCTCCCCTTCCTGGCCATGGCCCTCACGCTTCCCGTGCTGCTCTACTCGGCCAGGCCGATCCTGCGCATCGCATGGCACGGATTGATGCGCGGCGCGCTGCGCATGGAAAGCCTTCTTTCGCTCGGCATCCTCGCCGCCTTCGGATACTCCACCGTCGAAGCCTTCCGCGGCGGCACGCATGTCTACTTCGATATCTCCTGCGCCATCGTCACCCTCGTCTTAGTCGGCAAGAGCGTCGAGCAAGGCGCCAAACACCGCGCCGCACAAACCATCGCCTCGCTCCACCGCATGCTGCCGCAGAAAGCGCGCATGGCCGGCGCCGAGCGTTTTCGCGCCGTCACCGAACTCCAGCCCGGCGATCAGGTTCTGGTCAAAGCCGGCGAGCGCATCCCCGTCGACGGCACCGTCCTTAGCGGCGATTCCGAAGCCGACGAATCGCTGCTCACCGGCGAATCGAAACCCGTGCGCAAAGCCGCCGGCGATCGTGTGGTTGCCGGCAGCGTCAATACGGGCTCCCCGTTGACCATCGCCGCCACCACCATCGGCGAATCGAGCACCATCGCCCAAATCGTCGCCGCCGTCGAACGAGCGTTGGTGAGCCGCTCCGAAGTCGAGCGCCGCGTCGACCGCGTCTCGCGCATCTTCGTCCCCGCCGTTATGGCCGTGTCCCTCATCGGCGCCGTCTACTGGCTGCAATCCGGCCTCGCCATGGATGAGGCCATTCTCCGCGCCGTCACCATCCTCGTCATCGCCTGCCCTTGCGCGCTCGGCATTGCCACTCCGCTCGCACTCACCGCCGCCGTCGGAGCCGCCTCCCGCCTCGGCATCCTCGTGCGCGATGCTGATGTCCTCGAACGCCTCGGCCGCGTCGATGAAGTGGTGCTCGACAAAACCGGCACCGTCACCGAAGACCGCTTCGAACTGCTCGAAGCCAATGACGCCGACCTTCCGCTGCTCGCGGCCGTGGAACGCTACTCAGAGCACCCCACCGGCAAAGCCGTCGTGGACCGCGCCCGCGCGCTTGGCATCGACATCCCGGAAGCCACCAACGTCGAAGTGATCAAAGGCGCCGGCATCCGTGGCTTCGTCAACGGAGTGGAAATCATCATCGGCTCGCAAGCCTTCTCCAATGCGCCTTCCGAACCGCCTTGCGCCTACACGCCGGCGTGGTACCGCATCGGCGGCGAGATGAAAGGCAAGCTCGTCTTCGGCACGCGCATCCGGGATGACGCGCGCGCCCTCATCCTCGGTTTGCAGGAACGCCGCATCCCTGTGCGCATTCTCTCCGGCGATTCGGAATCCGCCACCGCGGCCACCGCGCGCGAACTCGGCATCTCCAATTACAAAGCCTGTGTGCGTCCGGAAGAAAAGGCCGCGGCCGTCGTCAATCGCAACGCCGCCATGATCGGCGATGGCGTCAACGACGCACCCGCGCTGGCCGCGGCCAGTCTCGGCATCGCCATGGGCTCAGGTGCCGATCTCGCCATGCGTGCCTCGGCCATGGTGCTGCTCGGTGGCGATCTCACCCGCGTGCTCGATGCCTTCACCCTCGCCGCGAAGACCCGCGCCGTTGTCCGCCAGAATCTGTTCTGGGCGTTCTTCTACAACTCCGTGGGTATCGCGCTTGCCGCGGCTGGGTTGCTGAATCCGCTGATCGCCGCCGGAGCCATGGTCTTCTCCAGCCTCTCCGTTGTCGGCAATTCCTACCGCCTCAGCCGTTTTGGATTGGCGCGAAGAAAGACTCCGGGGAAAGGGCCTGCACCTGCCAGCCCTTCTTTGCCCGCTGTAGCGTAAGCATCACCCGCTCGCGCCGTGCGATGGTGGGCGCATTCGGGCTATGCGGCTTCAGCGACAAATACCAATCGAGTTGCACCGTTCGCCCATCGCCCGCCTCGGCGATCCCCAGCACGTTGATCGACGAAGCCACTTCGTAGTTTCGCGCCAGCGCCCACACCGAGGTTTCCAGCCGATCCCGCAGGCTTTGCTCCAAAGCGCGCAGAAATTCCGAGGCATTTTCCTCCGTCAGCCGCTGCACCCATTTCCCCACCCAATCCACAATCTCCTGCCATTCATCCGCCCACACCAGGGCAGGGAACAGCAGCAGCAATTGGCGTCGTGTCATGTACGATAGCTGGCGTTGATCTTAATGTAGTCTTCGGTGAAATCGCAGGTCCAGAAGCGCGTCTGGCCTTCCCCGCCGCCTTTGATGATGAACTCGATCGAGACATCCTTCTCATCGAGCTTTGCCTTCAACTTGTCTTCGGAAAACGGCGCCGCCAATCCGCCGCGGCACACCCGCATCCCCTGCATGAAAATATCCACCTGCGCCGGATCGAACGCCACGCCGCTATTGCCCGCCGCACAGATGATGCGCCCCCAATTCGGATCCGAACCCGCGATGGCCGTCTTCACCAGCGGCGAATTGGCAATCCCGCGCGCAATGCGTGCCGCCTCGTCACGCGTCTTCGTTCCTTCCACCGAAATGGTCACCAGCTTTGTCGCGCCTTCGCCGTCGCGCGCGATCTGCTGCGCCAGATCCTGTAGCAACTTCGTCAGCATGCCCAGAAATACATCGCTGTCTTTCGAAGCCAGCTTGATCCCCGACGCTCCGTTCGCCAGCACCAGCAACGTGTCGTTGGTTGACGTATCGCCATCCACCGAGAGCCGGCTGAAGCTTTCTTCATTCGCCTCGCGCAACATCGCCCGCAAGCGGTTCGGAGCAATCCCCGCATCCGTCATCACAAACCCGAGCGTGGTCGCCATCATCGGCATAATCATTCCCGCGCCCTTGGTCATGCCCGCGATGCGGATCACACCACCTGAAGCCGATAGCTCCGCCGAAGCCGTCTTCGGCCGCGTATCCGTGGTCATGATCGCCTGGCTCACGGCTTCGAACTTTTCCGGCGAAAGCCCCGCCGACACCGCGGGCAACGCCCCCGTGATGCGCTTCACGTCGAGTTCCACGCCGATCACGCCCGTCGATGCCACCAGCACTTGCGACACCGGAATCTTCTGCGATTTCGCCGCTGCCTTGGCGCTCGCCAGCGCTACCTTGGCGCCCGTGCGTGTGGCGCAATTCGCATTGCCCGCATTAATCAGGATGGCGCGAGCCACCCCGCCCGACTCTTTCAGATGAGCCTGGCAAAGCCGCACCGGCGCGGCGGCGACTCTGTTTTGGGTGAACACACCGGCAGCCGAAGCAGGTGCGTCGGAAACGATCAGTGCAAGATCGTCTTTCTGGACCTTACGGATGCCTGCGTACGTAGACGCATAGCGAAAGCCTGCCGGCAGTTTCAACGGTTTGTCTCTCCTCCTAATTCTTCATACTGTACCAGCCTGTGGCCGTTCAGAAAAGCGTTACCATCGATTCTCTTTCTTCCCTCCAACTGCACTTCCAGCAATTCTAATTCCGTGCCGGACCCGCAACTGGCAAATAATCGCGAATTCCTGCCGTAGATTCTCGCTGGCGGCAGACTGGCTTCATCACCCGACAGGCGAGCCTTCCACACATGCAGTCGCTGGCCGCGAAACATCGTATAGCATCCCGGCCACGGCAGCAATCCGCGCACCCTGCAGTGAATCCGCTGTGCGGGCAAATTCCAATCGATGACCCCGTCTTCTTTCTTGAGAATCGGAGCCAGCGACGCCGCCGCGTCATCCTGCTTTCGCGGCACAATGCTTCCGGCTTCTAAACCGCGCAGCGTTTCCACCAACAGCTCCGCCCCCATCCGGGAAAGCCGCTGTCCTAATTCGATGGCATTTTCCTCGGCTCCGATTGCGGCTTCCCGCATCAACAGAATATCCCCCGTG
>CALFYN010000081.1 GCA_937952345.1 uncultured Acidobacteriota bacterium | reverse complement strand
ACGCCGATCATTGCCTCGCCGCACGGAAAGAAGACGATCTACTATGCGGGCAACGTGATCTTCCAAAGCAGCAACTTCGGCCAGAGTTGGGAACCGATTTCGCCCGACCTTTCCACGAACGACAAAACGAAGTACGCGCCAGCCGGTGGTCCGGTCTTTCAGGAAGCAACAACCGCCGAAAATAACGGCACCGTAATTACGCTATCCGAGTCCGCCCTCAAACAAGGCGTCCTGTGGGCGGGCACTGATGACGGCAACGTTCAGGTAACCGTCAACGGAGGGCGGGCATGGACAAACGTCGCCAGGAATATCCCAGGACTCGCACCCGCGTCCGTCATCTCCCACGTGGAGACCTCGCGCCACGATGCCGGCACCGTTTACGTTGCCGTGGAGCGCCACATGTTCGATGACTTCGCTCCCTATCTCTACAAAACAACGGATGGCGGCGCCACCTTCGCAAACATCGCCGGCGACCTTCCGCCGAAGGCCTATGTGCAGGTGGTGAAGGAAGACCCGAAGAATCCCAGGCTGCTCTACGCCGGAACAGAACTGGGGCTTTTTGTTTCGTTTCAAGGCGGGAACAAGTGGCAACCGCTGCTGATGAAGAACATGCCGCGGGTGGCGGTGCACGATCTGCTGGTACATCCCCGCGATAATGACCTGATCGTAGCGACGCACGGCCGGGGTGTGGCTATCTTCGACGACGCGGCCGTGTTGCAGCAAATCACACCGGAGATCGCGGCGAAACGGGCACACCTGTTCCCGCCTCGCCCGGGGCTGCGCTTCAATCGCTCCGGTAACTACCGGATGATGGGTGACGAGGCCTTTTATGGCCAGAATCCCTCGCCCGGAGCAATGTTCACCTATCTGCTCGCGGCCAAACCTTCCAAGGAAAAACCCCTCAATCTGCATGTGTTCGATGCCAAGGGCTCCCGAATCGCCGAAGTGCGCAATCCCGCCGCCGAAGCTGGGCTGAACCGCGCCACTTGGAATCTGCTCCATGAGGCCCCCAAACCTCGCAAGGAGCCCAAGGAAGGTGAGGCCGGCGAAGAATCGCGCGGCGCAGCCCCTGGCGCCGTTCCCGCATTGCCGGGGCGCTACACCGTAAAATTGCTTCTGGGAGAGGATGTGCTCTCGGAACAGCCCTTCGATGTGCAGGTGGATCCCACAATCGCCGTGAATCCTGCCGATTTGCAGCGCCAGTTCGACACAGCGATGCAACTGAGAAAACTGATCTCCGGTGTGAATCAGGCCCTGCGGGATCTGGATCAGGCAAAGGCACAGCTCGAAGCCAACCAAAAGACAGCAACCGGCGCGGCAAAACAGAGAGTCGAGTCGATGAAGAAGGAACTCGATGCGGCGATCGCACGCTTCGACGCGGACGACGAACGATACCGGGTCATCAAAGCTCCAAAGTTAAATGAGGAACTCGGACCGTTGTTCGGCGCGATCGCTTCCGGCCATGCCGCGCCCACGGATGCACAGTCAGCAGCAGCAAAGGAACTGGCCGCGATTTATGCCACCGAGTCGAAAGCACACAATGCATTCGTAACCCGGACACTTCCCGCATGGTCCGCGGAGCTGCGCAAATTGGGCCTCTTGGGACTGACCACAATCCAACCCATACCCTGACGGGTTACCATCGAAGTTCCTGGAAGGAGGAATCGCCCGATGAAACGCTTCTGCGGACTGCTTGCCGGAATGCTGGTGTTGCTGGCCGCTCACCGCGCTGGCAGTGAGCCCGTCGCCCAATGGCGCGATCTGTTTAACGGAAAAGATCTCACCGGCTGGGTGAACGTCAACACCGATCCCGACACATGGTACGTGGAGAACGGCGAACTCATCTGCAAGGGGCAGCCCATCGGAGTGATGCGCAGTGACCGGCAGTACGAGAACTTCCTGCTGCACATCGAGTGGATGCACACCGAACCCGGTGGCAATTCGGGCGTCTTCGCCTGGAGCGATGCCAAGCCCAACCCGCGCACCCGCCTGCCCAACGGTGTCGAGATCCAGATGCTGGAACTCGATTGGCCGAAGCTGCATATTCGCGATGGGGTGATGCCGCCGCTCGCCTACGTGCATGGCGAGTTGTTCGGCGTCAACGGCGTGAAGACGATTCCCGACAACCCCCGCGGGGAGCGCAGTATGTCCATTGAGAATCGCGCCAAGGGGCGTGGGCAGTGGAACGTGTACGATGTGGTGGCAATCGACGGAGTGATCAAGCTATCGGTGAATGGGAAGTATGTCAACGGCATCAGCCGCTCCACGCAGAAGAAAGGGTATCTCTGCCTGGAATCGGAAGGCGCCAAGATTCATTTCCGTAATA
>CALFYN010000080.1 GCA_937952345.1 uncultured Acidobacteriota bacterium | reverse complement strand
GTTGGATGCCGGGCGTTATTGGATCAAGCGCCGTGATTGTGCTGGCGTGGGGATATTTTCTGATTCAGGGCGTGCGCGATCCGCTCGGCGGGATCAATTCGCTGTGGCCGCTGTTCGGAATTGCGAACCAGTTGCTGGCGGCGATTGCGCTCTGCGTGGCAACGACGATTCTCATCAAAATGCACGGCGCGAAGTATATGTGGATTACGTGCACGCCGCTGGCATGGCTGGTGATCGTGTGCTACACGGCGGCGTGGCAGAAGATTTTTTCCCCCATTCCGCGGATTGGATTCCTGGCGCAGGCCGATCAGTTGCAGGGCATGCTGGATGCCGGCAAGGTGGCGGCGGCGAAAATCGCCGAAACGCAGACAGTGATCTTCAACAACCGGCTGGATGCGGCGGTGTGCGGATTGTTCCTGGTGTTGGTGACGACGATTCTCGTGGACTCAATCCTGCTGTGGGCGGGCATTCTGCGCGGCACCCGCGAGGCCAAGGTGAGCGAAACGCCGTTCGTGTTATCGACGCTGCGGGCGGAGGAAGTATGAAGCGCTTCTTCGCACTGGTGATGGGATTGTTGAAGGAACTGGCGGATGAGAATGCCTATGAGCGGCACCTGGCGGCGCATGGGTTGACGCATTCGCCGGAGGAGTGGCGGCGCTTCAGCGAGCACCGGCTGCAGGCGAAGTATCAGCGGGCGAAGTGTTGCTAGGGGCGCTGGGTGAACTACCGGATTACCTTTGGTTGGACGGGAGAACGGGCGGTAGAAATCGACTATGAAGACTATTACTGAGTAGGGCGAGACAGGGCGGCGGAATGGACTACCGCCGGTGCACCCAGGAGAGATTCTACGGGAGGACGTTTTGCCGGAGGTGGGATTGTCTGTGACCGCCGCGGCAAAAGCGCTCGGGGTGTCGCGACAAATGGTCCATGAAATTCTTGCCGGGCGGAAGCCTGTATCGGCTGTGATGTGCCTGAAGATCGCCAGGCTCTTTGGCAGTACTCCGGAGTTCTGGATGCGCTTGCAGGCGGACTTCGACTTGAAGCAAGCAGCGCGAGACAAGAAGGTGATGGAACGTGTGCGACGGATTGTTCCACTACTGAAGCCGGCGTAAGTTGGGGCGCTTCAGCGAGCACCGGCTGCAGGCGAAGTATCAGCGGGCGAAGTGCTGTTGAAGATCACCAGGCCGTTCGCACGGGGTACTGTTGCAGGGCTTCGTCCGGCGTGAGGATCGTCATTCCTTGGAGAATCGCTTGGGCCACCAGCAGGCGGTCGAAAGGGTCGGCGTGGATGCCCGGCAGGCTGGCCGCATAGAGCGCGGCTTCTTCATCCACGGAGAGTGGCTCGATGCCACTCGCATGCCGTATTTTGGCGATATAGGCTGTAGGTTTCGCCGGCAGCGGAAGGCGCCCCAAGGCGTGCTTGATTCCGATCTCCCACGCCGAGGCGGCGCTCAGATACCGTTCATTCTCCGGGTTGAGAAAGAGGGTAGCCGCGGTCTTGCTGAGGCGGTGTGAACCCGAGGCAACCCACAGGAAAGTGCATGTGTCGAGAAGTAATTTCACTGTCCGTTGAATGCCTTCAGGATGGAATCCGGCAGCGGCTCGAAGAACGATTCCGGTACCTCGAACTCTCCCTTCGCCACGCCGATCCGCGGCTTCCGCTTCTTCGCTTTGCGTAGCGAACGCAGTTCGGCGACAGGCTCGTTGCGATTGCAGAGGACCATTGTTTCATCGGGCGCCAACTCCGCGACGAAGCGTGAGAGATGCGTTTTCGCTTCGTGCATATTGACCCGCTTCATAGTTTGATTGTGGCCTATGAAGTAAACTAAGTCAAGGCCGTTACCGGAAGTAGCCGTTCCCATCCAGCACCACATGCGTCTCATTCGTCACAAAAACACTGACGGACCCATTGCCGCCAGTTGGGACAATCGGCGCTCTTCGTGCACACCGGTTGACGCATTCGCCGGAGGAGTGGCGGCGCTTCAGCGTACACCGGTTGCGGGTGGCGTGCGAAGTACTGATGAAAGCCTCGGAAAGCCAGACTGTTGTGCGGTAATTCATCTTGCTATTCGGAAATATACGGTAGAGAGTCCGACGGCGATCTGCTACGATAGTCGCCGGAAGAAATATGCAGAGGTGTGGACCCGTTGCCCGTGCCACCAGGTTATTTCTGCTGGCGCTGGGAGCGGCCTTCGCTCAGGAGTACACCATTTCCACGGTGGCCGGTGGGTCGCCTCCACCGACCCCCGCGCGAGGTACTACCCTATCCATCTATCCGCCGGCCGGAATGGCGCTGGATTCCTCGGGGAACGTGTTTTTCTCCAGCTTGAACTGCATTTTCCGGTTGGACCGGGAAGGCATCGTGACTCGCGTGGCCGGCAATGGCCGGTATGGCTTTTCTGGTGATGGAGGCCCGGCGATCCATGCACGATTCTCGATGCCGGGGGCCGTTGCCATGGATGCCCACGACAACCTGTATGTCCTCGATGGCGGGAATTACAGGGTCCGCCGGATCTCAGCGGACGGTGTGATTACGACCGTGGCGGGTAACGGCACGAATTACCCTTTCGGACCCAACGGAGACGGCGGCCCGGCGACGAGCGCCGTGCTTGCTTTAGCGGTAGGGTTGGCCGTCGATGGCGAAGGAAGCTTGTACATCGCGGAACTCGTGCGCATTCGGAAGGTCGCTCCGGACGGCATGATCTCGACAGTCGCCGGCGGCAGTTGGGATCTGCCGGATGAGGATGGTCCCGCGACCAGCGTCAGTCTGAATAACGCCGCGGGTCTGGCTGTGGACGCGGAGGGAACGCTGTTCATCTCCGAGCGCGTCGCGCACCGTATCCGCAGACTATCGAGGGATGGAATCCTGACAACGGTTTTGGGTGGAAAGGGGAAAGGGTTGTCCGGCGACGGGGGCCCGGCAATCGAAGCGCAAGTGGCGGGGCCACTGGCTATGGCGGTGGACGGCGAAGGGAATCTGCTGATCGTGGATCAGGACAACTACCGCGTGCGGAAGATTTCACCCAGCGGCATGATAACCACATTCGCCGGAGGTGGAACGACTTTTCCCGGCGATGCCGTCGAGGCCACATCCGCGAACCTCTTCCGGCCGTGCTGCGTGGCGGTGGACAAGGAAGGGAATGTGTTTCTGGCCGCGGGCTGGATTCAGAAGATCGCAAGCGACGGGATCATTTCGATCGTCTCCGGGAATGGCACCTACAGCTATGGCGGCGACGGAGGTCCGGCAACCGCCGCGCAGTTGTACGGACCCGGAGCCCTCGCTTTGGATGCGGAGGGCAACCTCTTCATCGTGGACAGCGGCAATCTGATGATCCGCCGCGTGGGAACGGACGGCGTCATCAGCACCATTGCGGGCACCGGCAAATTCGGGTCCTCGGGAGACGGGGGCCCTGCTCGGCTTGCTTCATTCGGTGCGTTGGGCGGGCTGGCATTCGATGCGTCCGGTAATCTTTTCGTTGCCGATGTCTGGAGCCACCGCATTCGGAAAATATCCCCCGGCGGCATCATCACAACGGCCGTGGGGGACGGGTTTCCCCGCCACGCGGGTGATGGAGGCCCGGCGTCCAAGGCTAGCATCAACTACCCGCTGGATATTGCGTTTGACCGTCAAGGAAACCTCTTCATCGCCGATTACGGGAATGAACGGATCCGAAAGGTGTCCCCCGACGGCGTGATCGAGACGGTGGCTGGCACGGGCGGCCGCGGATTCTCCGGCGATGGCGGGCCGGGCAATCGTGCGCAGGTATCCGGGCCGAACGACCTCGCTGTGGACGCCGATGGGAACCTGTATTTCACCGACATCGGGAACCAGCGGATTCGCAAGATATCCGTCGACGGCACGATTTCCACGATCGCCGGCAACGGCGAGTTTCTCAGCGCCCCGGACGGCGCTATGGCCGCAACATCGCCGCTTATAATGAGCGGCGGGCTCGCTGCGGACGGCGAGGGCAACCTCTGGTTCGGCGAACATTCTCCGGCGCGTGTGCGGAGGATCTCACGCGATGGAATCTTGACGACAGTCGCCGGCGGCGGCACGTCGGCCGACGATGGCATCTCCGCACGGCAGGCTCTGCTCTTGAGCGTCGACGCATTTGCCATGGATCCCGCCGGGCGCATGTACGTATCCACCACCGGGACCGTGCGCCTGCTAGAGCCGATCCGGCAATGACGCCTCCGCACTACTGAAAATAGCCATTCACATCCAGCACCACATGCGTCTCATTCGTCACAAAAACACTGACGGACCCATTGCCGCCCGCGGGAACAATCGCCGCATTCGCCACCACGCGGCCGCGCGGCGAATTGAGCGTCGAAACCAGCGGGCGTCCGCTCCCCGCCGGCCACATCGTGAGATAACCCAACGGCCCGTTGGGAACCACTGTCACATTCACCGAATACGCCTTCGCGCCCGCCGGTATATTGCACACACCCGCAAATGGAAAATCGCGAGTGTCGCCCGCGCGGATGGGACCGCCCGGCGGATCGGCTCGCGTGTCCGCCACACGGCACGGCGTGAGCGGATGGAATCGCAACTCGCCCGGATATCCCGAAGGTCCGAAGTAACCGTTGGTATCCAGAACGAGATCCGTCTGATCGGTGGCAAACGCATTGACGCCGCCACCCGCTCCCGCGGTGACGATCGCCGCGTTGGCGACGATGTCTCCTTCCCAGGAATTCAGCGTGGAAACGAACGGTTGCGCGAAACCCTGTGGCCACAGCGTGAGATAACCAAGCGTGGCATGGGGAACCACCGTGGCGTTCAGCGAATACGCCGTGACCCAGGGAAGAATCTGGCAGGAACCAGTGAGCAGCGGAAACGTGCGCGCCATCCCCGCGTTCAGACTCAGCCCGCCTAACGGACCCACGGCATTGCGCGTATCCACCAGCCGGCACGGATGCACCAGATAAAACGACGATGCCTGCGGACTCGCATCTTCCACGAAATACCCCGCCACGTCGAGGATCAACTCCGTGGTGTGGGTGGCGTAGGCACTGATGCCGCCGTTGTCGCCCGCGGGCACGATCGCGGCATTCGCCACCACGCCGCCATGCAACGAGTTGAGTGTGGAAACAAGAGGACGCGGATCGCGATCCGGCCAGAGTGTCAGGTACGAGAGAGGCCCCGCGGGCACTACCGTAGCGTTCAGCACATACGCTCTGGCATTGGATGGCACGCCGCAGTGGCTGTTGTTTAACGTCAGGGATCGGGTCTGATTGGCGCCCAGTGCGGGCGGGCTCGATCGCGTGTCGAGGCCGCGGCAGCCGGGGGAAGGGATGAACCGCAGCGGCGGCGCGTCCCGGTCCAGTTGCACGAAATACGCGTCGAGGCTGCCGGCATTGATCTGCCCCGGAAAATTGCCAGACGTGTAGCCCACGGCAAATAATCCGCCCGCATCGACACTGATTCCGGTGGCGGAGTCCACCGACGCCGTGTCGATCAGCCGTTTCCACACGAAGTTGCCGTGGGGATCGTACGTGTACGTGAAGGCGTGCATTCTGGCGGTGCCGGCCAAATACACACCGGACGCATCCGCGGCTACGGCCTGCGTATAGGTTGCGGCCGCCACCGATTCCCGCGCCCACAACAGTTCTCCATTGCCGTTATACTT
>CALFYN010000079.1 GCA_937952345.1 uncultured Acidobacteriota bacterium | reverse complement strand
TATGCTGTTGAAAATAATACTGTAAGCCTGTGAGCTGGAGCGGTGGTTTCAAGCCACCATGGCTGAATTCCACCACTTCGGCAGTCGGCATTTCTCAATGTGGCGGGGCAAGCAGGCGAGCAGGATTCCGTGTAAGCAGTTCTTTACCCAAAAGCAGAAACGTCCCAGCCGCGGCGCGAATAGATATTCATAGATCCCTGAGTTTCCGGCGACCCGCAATCGCCGGAAGAGTGCAGGCGTGGATCGCCCCCGCGCCACGCCTGCCACTTTTCGGTTGCGTTTCCGACGCGCGGAAATGTTACTATGGCTCACTCATGGCCTCGAAACTTGCCAGTCTGGTCTCGCAGATGGACCAGATCAATGAATTCGACCGCGAACCGGTCCACGATTCCAGCATTCAATCCGCATCCAGGTTTGCTGGCCTGTTTGCCGGGGAGCACGTCGCGGCAACAGAGTTTGTGATCGGCGCGTTCTTTGTGCTCCACGGCGTGCGTGCAAAGGATTTGTTGATCGGATTGCTGATCGGCAACGTGCTTGCCGTCTTGAGCTGGACCCTGGTGTGTGCACCGATTGCGGTTCGCACGCGGCTGACATTGTATTGGTATCTGCGGCGGATTGCGGGGCCCGGCTTGACGCTGGTGTACAACGTGGCGAACGCGTTTCTTTACTGCATTCTGGCTGGGGCGATGATTTCGGTGAGCGCGACAGCTCTGGGGTTGGGGCTAGGGATTCCGACACCGTCGCTAAATGATTGGCTGCCGAACAGTGCGGCCTGGGTAGCGGTTACGCTGTGCCTGGGGGTATTGTTCACGGTGCTGGCGGTACTTGGTTTTTCCGCGTTGAGCCGGTTTGCGGGCGTATGCTCTCCATGGCTGTTTCTGATCTTCGTAGCCGGCGCGATCGGAACGCTTCCCGTGCTGGGGGTACATACGAATTTTGACAATTTCTGGGAAATATTGGAAACGAAGGTATGGAATGGACAACCGGTAGCTGGCCAGGAGCAATTCGGGCTCTGGCAGATCGCATTTTTCGCATGGTTTGCGAACCTGGCGATGCATATCGGCCTTTCGGACATGGCGTTGTTCCGGTATGCGAAGAGTTGGAAATACGGTTTGTTCACATCGACAGGTATTTTTCCAGGCCACTATCTCGCCTGGATTTGTTCTGGGCTGATGGTGGCGGCGGCGAATCGGGAGATGGATCCAGGCCGGATGGCGTATGGGGCGGCCGGCGTGGCGGGAGTGATGGCGGTTGCGATTGCGGGATGGACGACGGCGAATCCTACGATCTACCGCGCAGGGCTGGCGCTGCAATCAGTGACGCCGAACTGGCCGCGGTGGAAACTCACCCTGTATACCGGGTTGATCACCTCGGTGGTCGCTTGCTTTCCTGTTTTCTTTGTTCGACTGCTGGATTATGTGGCCATTTATGGACTGGTGCTCATGCCGATTGGTGCGGTGGTCTTCGCCGAGCACTGGATTTTTCCGGCGCTGGGGATTGCGCAATACGAGGCCGAACGGAAGCGCCTGCTGGTGAATTGGAAGGTTCTACTGGTATGGTTGGCCACTCTGGGCGCGTGTGCGATCATGCCGATGCATCTTTTCTACCGCTGGCTGCCGGGTTATTTCCTGGCAATCGGATTGTATGTGGCGCTGAATCTGGGAGAAAGGAAAGCGCAATGATCTGGCTGGTTTTGGCCATTGCAGCCTGGATCGCGGGACTATCCGCGGCGCTGGCGTTTTTCTGGGGATCGTTGGACCAGCAGTCGTACCACCATTTGCTGCTCGGCGCTACTTTTTCGTGGTTTGTTTTCGCGACGATGTGGGCGCGGCGGAAGGAGAAGTAATGGTCTCCGCGGCGATGCGAAAACCCTGGTAGTGCTTGGCGAGCATGCCGGGCACGACGAAGGGCATGAGGAAAAGGGCGAGCGAGTTTTCGACTACACTGAGCCCGGCGGCATTCAGGAAGGGAGCTTCCTGGGAACTGGGGACCAGGGTGGCGAGTTGCACGTTGAGATAGCGGAGGAACAGAGAGATACCGAACAAGGAGCCCAAGGTTAGTATGCTGGTGCGCCAACTCAGCAGCCACATCACTTTGAAGCTTTCGGTATAGTTCATCTCGGCGGGTAGACCGTCGCGGAAGACCTTGAGGCGAAAGGTGGGATAGGTGCGCCGCACCATCCTGCGGACAAGCCATGGTGCCACCAGCAGGAGATATGGAAATAGATACAATAACTCCGCGCCCTGCGACTTGATTTCCAACAAGACGTATACCAGAAAAGACCAAGTCACATCGGTGACCACGGCGGGCCACGTCAGTTGCCACGCAAGAGAGAGACGCTCCGCATAGGTCAAAGGACAGGACCATAGCCGAAACAGTGCTGATTTCTGCATCAAATGACCTTTGGCTGGACCGGCGCGGAGGAAGAACCCTTCCGACAGCGCGATCCCGAGCCGGAAACCTGAGTATACTATTGAGAATGCCGTACCGGTTATTAGGGTACCGCACAGGAGGATGATCTGGAGCGGTGCGCAACGGCCGCACTGCATTGCGGATCGGGAACAGGGTAACCGTCGCTCGCATGCCTTGTATTCGCACCGTGTACTCCAACTGTTGTTATACCTGACGACCTCGATCTTCCGGCATCACACCGCCTGGTGGATGGCGCTGGTGGGCGTGAACACGTTCGCTCTTAGACTTCGTGCACACTTTCTGATAAAATCGAAGCCATTTATGAAAAAAGACTGCGGCTTCGGCGTGGCCTTTTTTACTGTGACAGCCGTGCTCATCGGACTGTTCTGCGGAACCCCGGCGGTGGCGATCATCATCTCCAACGGTTTTGAGAGCTGGGTCGATAGTTTGGTGATCGCCTGGGTGGCCGGGATCACGGCGGGTGCAGTGTTCTCTCACATCCAACGCAGCCCTGGCCCGGATTCAGATCGCATGCGTTTTCTCGCCGACACTGCTGGTTGGTCTTGGACTGGGCAACGCCCATGCATATGCTTTCCTTCTTAGCACCGTGATCCTTGCATTTTTCCTGGTGGCGCAAGGTACGAGGCGCGGCAATGCCTACTGGAAGCAGTTGATCGACCGCGACCGAGATGTTTTCGTCAATCGGGAGTTGGGATCGGCGAAGAAATTAGCGGAGGCGGCAAACCATGCCAAGAGCCAGTTTCTAGCGAACATGACCCACGAGATCCGTACGACGATGCATGGAATCCTCGGCATGGTGCGGTTGCTGCGGGAATCGGGAGTGAAAGGATTTGCTGCGAGTACTGAACGACATTCTCGATCTCTCGAAAATCGAAGCCGGGAAGTTGACGTTGGAGCAATTCCCTTTCGCCGGCTCAGATGCTGGCAGATGCGAGCGCGGTACTGGCCCCGCAAGCAGAGGAAAAAGGAGTGGAGTTGCGCACGGCAATTGGCGCGGCGGTGCCGGCCGCCACGGTTGGGGATCCAGGACGTTTGAAGCAGATTTTGCTCAATCTGGCAGCTAATGCGTTGAAATTCACCGATCAGGGGCATGCTGAATTGAGCGTGGATTGCAGCCCTACGCAAGATGGACAGGTCACGCTGACCTTTCACGTACGCGATACCGGCATCGAATCCCGGAGGACAAGCAGAGAGATACTTTCGAGGCATTCGCTCAGGCGGACGGGCCCGTGACGCGGCGGTACGGGGGACGAGACTGGGGCTGTCGATCAGCGCGCCGTTTGTGGACCTCATGAACATGGGAAGTGATTTCTTTTTCACTCTCCAGTTGCCTTGTCACACGGCGGCGGCCGATATGCTCGCAGGCGTGCCGGGAAACGCAACCGGTGCGAACGGCTGAAGATCCTGACAGCAAAGGACGTTACTTTGAACCAGATTGTTGCCACGCGACTGCTCGCGGGCCATGGGCATGACGTGCACGTGGTTCTCAACGGGCGCGAAGCTGTGGCCGCTGTGGAAGCCGGCGAGTTCGATATTGTTTTTATGGTTAATCAAATGCAGGAACTGGATGGCATTGAGGCCCCACATCCTGCGCAGCCGTGGTTACTCGATGCCGATTGTCGGCATATCGGCCAACGCATTGTTGGGAGATCGGCAGCGGTTTCTCGATGCGGGAATAGACGGCTCCGTGGCAAAGCCATTTCATGCGGAAGAGCTGTACGCCGAGATTAACCGGTGTCTCTAGAGAGTTCCGGCATGCCTCTTTAATAATTGCGGTAAATTCTGCGTAAAGGCGGAACGGGCCAGCACCAGGTCGGCGCCGGCTTCCTGCGCCTTCAGCTTGAGGTCACCCTGGATGTGGGATACGTAGCCTAATACACTGATCTGCTTCGTATCCGGGTCGCCCTTTAGAGCGAGAATGAGTTCCACAGGCTGGGCGGTATGGATATTGAGGTCCATGATTACCAGCCGGGGCCTGAGCCTTGCCTTTTCCAGGAACTCCTCATCCGTCTTTACATACTCCACCTGCATCCCGTTGCGTTTGGCGGCTTCCGTGATTTTGACGGTAAACATCAAGTCGCCAACAAGGGCCAAAATTCTTCTATTGTCCGGCACGTTCGCCATAGAGCTCTTCAATCTGAATTTGACTTTGGTTGGCCGCAAATCCGGCGGGAAGCCGGCTGCAAGCCTGTTGGAAGGTCCACTACATAGTAGCCACAACCGCGCGGCCCATGCAACCTTTCTGCTAAACTGAGGGTTCACGCGCGAACCTGAATCAAGGATACGCATTCGCGATTGGAGAGGATTTTTTCTAGGATATGCTGACTGCAACCCAACTGCGCCCGGGCATGGTGATTAAGTTTAACAACGAGTTGTTCTCTGTCTTCAAGATGGAACATCGGACGCCCGGAAATCTGCGCGGTTTCGTGCAAGTGAAGATGCGGAACCTTCGCAGCGGCTCGCAAATCGAGCACCGCTTCTCATCGGAAGACCGGGTGGAGAAGGCGATGCTGGACGAGCACGAGATGGAGTATCTGTACGACGATGGCGAGTATTACTACTTCATGAACATCGAGAATTACGAGCAGATGCACTTCACGAAGGACACGCTTGGGGATGCTGTGAACTACCTGGTTCCGCAGCTGAAAGTGACGGTGGAATTTTACGAAGGCAAGCCGATCAGCGTGGAATTGCCGCCGAGCGTGGATTTGACGGTGGTGGAAACGGAGCCCGGCCTGAAGGGGGCAACGGTGTCGAACGTGACCAAGCCCGCGAAGATGGAAACCGGGTTGATGGTGCAGGTGCCTCCGTTCATCAATCAGGGTGAGAAGATTCGCGTATCCACTTCGGAAGGCACCTACCAGGAACGGGCCTGATACGTTCATCTAGACCAACAGTTGCGCGGTTTCCTGCAAGCGAGCGGCGGATTCTGTTTGCCCCAACGCATAGACCGATTCGAACAGCGGCGGCGTGACTTTCTGTCCGGTGACGCCGATGCGGATGACAGTGAATACCGATCCGGCTTGCAGGCCGAGATCTTCGGCCAGCTTGCGGAGCGCGTCTTCGATGGCTGGGGCATCGAAGACGGGCAATGCAGCAAGGGCTTCGGCGGCGCGGTGAGAGATGTCACGGGCTTTGGGTGCATCCATTCCCTTCTTGAGCATGGCGCTGAGGTCACGCTCAATCTTCGGCTTGAAGAGGAATTCCACCAGCGGGATGGCGTCCGGCAGGAGTTCGAGCCGCTGCTGGATGTGCGGCACGATGCGCCTCAACTTTTCATCATCCACTTGTAGTCCGGCGGCGGCAAGGAATGGTCGCAAACGCTGCCGCAGGTCATCTACGGCGAGTGCGCGGATATAGACACCGTTCATCCACTTCAGCTTGTCGTAAGAGAATACGCCGCCGGCGTTATTGACGCGATCGAGCGAGAAGCGGCGGGTGAGTTCCTCCATGGAGAAGATCTCCTGCTGCTCCCCTTCGCCTGGCGACCATCCAATTAGCGCCATGAAATTGAGAATCGCTTCGGGGAGATAGCCCGCTTCGCGGAAGGAACCGAGGAACGTTGCACCGTGGCGTTTGGACAGTTTCTTCCCGTCGGTGCCAAGTACAGGCGGCAGGTGCGCGAACACGGGCGCTTCCCAGCCAAGCGCCTCGAACAGCAGCAGGTGCAGCGGGGCGGTGGAAAGCCACTCATCGGCGCGCAACACGTGCGAGATGCGCATGTCATGATCATCCACAACAGTGGCCAGATGGTAGGTGGGAAAGCCGTCGCTCTTGAGCAGAACGGGGTCGCGGAGGATGATCTGCTCCCACCGGACTTCGCCCTTCACAGCATCCTTGAGATGAATGGCGCGGTCTTCGGGGATGATGAAGCGGACGACATGGGGGACGCCGGCGGGAACGTTGCGAGTGCGGCAGTAGCCGGAATAACCGACGGATTCTTTTCGCGCAGTTTGCTCTTCGCGCTCTTTCTCCAGTCGTTCGGCGGTGCAATCGCAGCGGTATGCAACACCCAGGCGAATCAACTCTTCAGAGGTTTCCTGATAGCGGTGCAGGCGCTGGCTCTGGATGTACGGCTGGGACGGGCCGCCGATTCCGAACCCACCCTTGTACGCCTCATCGGCGCGGGCGATTTCTTCATCCGACGGTCCTTCATCAAAATGCAGACCGACCCAGCTGAGATCTTCAATGAGGGACTGAATAGCTCCGGGCACCAGCCGCGTGCGGTCGGTATCATCGATCCGCAGAATGGCCTTGCCACCATGGTGGTGGGCGAACAGAATTTCAAACAGTGCGGTACGCACGCCCCCAATATGCAGCAACCCCGTGGGGCTGGGGGCGAACCGGGTACGAATCTCTGGCATCAATTCATTATGAAGGACGCACCCGCCTCCGTCATAGAATAGGGGACATGACAGAGCAAGCGAGAGTGGCGCTGGTGACCGGCGCAGGCAGTGGAATCGGGAGAGCATCGGCGCTGGCGCTGCACAAGGCGGGATACGCGGTTGTGCTGGCGGGCCGCCGCAGCGAGGAATTGGATCGCACGGTGCTGCAATCGGGCGACGCGGATGGTCGCATGCTGGCGGTTCCGACGGACGTAAGCAGTGAGGAATCGGTACGGGCGCTATTTGCGAAGACGAAGTTGGTGTACGGGCGGCTGGACGTGCTGTTCAACAACGCCGGAATGGGCGCGCCGGCGATGCCAATGGAGGATCTGACGCTTGCGCAATGGAGTACGGTGGTGAATGTGAATCTCACCGGGGCCTTCCTTTGCGCGCAGGAAGCGATTCGGATGATGAAAGCACAGAACCCGCGGGGCGGGCGAATCATCAACAATGGTTCGATTTCGGCGCAAGTGCCCCGGCCGAACTCCGCGCCCTATACGGCGACGAAGCACGCCATTAGCGGATTGACGAAGTGCATCGCCTTGGACGGGCGGAAGAACGACATCGCATGCAGCCAGATTGACATCGGCAACGCAGCGACGGAGATGACGCAGCGCATGACGGGCGGCGTGCCGCAGGCCAACGGAACGACGATGGTGGAACCGCGCATGGACGTGCAGCACGTGGCTGATGCGGTGGTGTTTATCGCCAACTTGCCGCTGGAATCGAACGTACTGTTCATGACGATCATGGCGACGAAAATGCCGCTGGTAGGGCGCGGTTAAGTGCGCGATTCAAGGGCGGCCGCGGCGTAGCTGAGGATGTCGCCTTTGTCACGGGCGAGTTGGCGAAGCGCCTCGAAATCGCCGGCCATACGGCAGAGGTGCATTGCGGGAGGACAGGCGATTTCGTTCGGTGATTTGTGCGCGAGGCGCTGGAGGGCCACCTCCATGGCTTCGCGCGTGCGATCAAGTTTCAACAGTAATTGCACTAGTGCCTGCGCTTCCAAAGTTTCCTGCGGATCGCTCTCTTCCATTTTGCGGCGGAAATGGGCGATGGATGCTTCAACGTTGTCGCCCAGCAGCGCCGCGGCGTAGGCGTCGTAATCCTCGTAGATATTCTCAAAGGGTGGGTGGCCCTGGATGCGGAAATTGACGGAGAGACGCCGGCCGTAGGCGCAAAGTTCACGGATCATCCGCAGGGTTGCGGGATTCACGGTGTCGGCAGCGTGTTGGATGACGGAGGTGAGATGCGACGTATCGACGTAATAATCGTATTCGCCGAACAGCCAGTCGCGCGTGGCGATCAGTTCGGCGATGCTTGCAGTTTCGGAGGGTGAGGATTCGATGCGATCGATGGCAGCCTTGAGGTTTTCGAGCAGTTCGCGGTACAGGCTGGAAACCAGCAGATGAATACACTCCTCGCGTTCGGCTGTGGCGCCGTACATGCCGAACACGGTAATGGCTCGGCACATACCGAAACGGGCGAGGATGAGTTCCAGGCCTTTGGAGGGGTGCACCGCCTGTTGGTAGGCGATGTCGATGACGGGTTCGGGATCTTCTTCTTCGGAGGGCGTATAGCGTGCGATGGCTTCACGGATGGGCCCGGTTTCGCCGATTGCCCGGAAGTAGGGCCAGGCTCGTTCGATGTTGCCTTCAGCCAGGTAGAGTGATCCGGTTTCACGGGCGGCTGCGATTACGGTTTCATCATATGCGACGCGCTTGTCTTCGGGTAGAGGTTCGGTCTGGATCAGGGGTACGCTGAGCTCGGCACGTCGCTTCATGAGAGTGGCTTCAAAAAGAAGGGCATACTGGCGGTTCTGACGGAATTGGTCCATCAGGAAGTCCAGCGCTTCGGCGGGGGATGCTGCGGGCAACAGATCGTCGAGCGCGGCGAACAGGGCTTGATCCATGTTGCCAATAATAGCGGCTGCGCTGGTGGGTCTGCATGCTACAACCAAAGGGATGCACCGGCGATCGGTATTGCGAACACTCGGCGGTTTGGCTGCCCTCGGAAACGGACGGGCAGCACAGGCGGCGCGGCCGAATATTCTATTCCTCATGACGGATGAGCACCGCCACGATTGCGTGGGGTATGTGAATCCGGCGGTGAAGACTCCGCATCTGGACGCGCTAGCCCGTGAAGGGGTGGCATTCACGAATGCCTACTCCACCAGTCCATCGTGTGTGCCGGCACGCGCGGCGATCTACACAGGACGTTATCCATCGCAATGCGGAGCGCCGACCTACATCACCTATCTGCCGGCCCATGAGACCACATTCATGACGCGACTGCGGGCGGCGGGGTATCACACGGCCGCGATCGGAAAGCAGCACTTCGGCCGGGCGACCGTGGCGCACGGGTACGACTATGAGGATCTGGTGGATGGCGAGGCCGGGGAGCGGAATACGTCCTACACTCGGTATTTGCGGGATGCGGGCGTGACGCAGGCGGATCTGCGTGAGCCAGCGGGGCGCTTTGTATCGCGCTGGAAGGGCGAGGCTCGGTTCCACATGGATGATTGGGTGGGCGAGCAGGCGGTGGCGTATGTGCGAGACAAATGCCCGCTTGATCGGCCCTGGTTTCTGACTGTGTCGTTCCATGGCCCGCATCAGCCGTTCGATGGATTGGGGCTCCCGACGGAAAAGGAGTACGACAGGGCGACGATTCCTCAACCGGTGGCAACGGCTGAGGATTTGAAGGATAAAACGCCGCATTTTGCGGACTTGGCGAGCCGGGCTGGTGGCTTGAAAGCAGAGGAGATTGCACTCATCCGCCGCTCGTATTTTTCGAAAATTACGTTTGTGGATCGGAAAATCGGGCAGATTGTTGCGGCGTTGCGGGCACGGGGTGAGTATGAAAACACGCTGATTGT
>CALFYN010000078.1 GCA_937952345.1 uncultured Acidobacteriota bacterium | reverse complement strand
CAGCAAAACGTGGCCCGGTTGATACGGCTGGGAATGATTGCGAGCGAAGCCGCCGCGAAAAGGGGGTCTGGTGGCGAGTGGGAGTTCTCCGGGGATGCGGTAGACGTAGCATTTTGGGATCTCGGCGTCCGCTTGGGGGTGGATGTTGAGGTTGTCGCGGCCTTGGCGAAGGCGGGCGAGATTCCGTTCGAATCAGAGCGCGCCTACTCAGCGTCGTTTTACTTCGAGGAGGGCCAACTCCGCGTTGCGGTGAAAGGCGCGCCAGAGGTATTGCTCGGCCGCTGTGGCGTCGCAAGTGGGGAAGCGGAGGAAGAACTCGGCGCTTTGACTGCCTCCGGACACCGTGTAATGGCGATTGCACACGGAACAATCCACCGGGCGCCGGAAGGGCGGCCGCTGGATGAGCGGGATCTGCCGGGGTTGGAGTTCGTAGGCTTTGCCGGGCTGATCGATCCGCCACGAACGGAGGTCCGCGCGGCAGTGGAGAAGTGCCGGGCGGCGGGGATCGAAGTGGCGATGGTCACGGGAGACCATCCGTTAACCGCCCTGGCGATTGCTCGAGAAGTGGGGATCCCGGCGGCTGCCGATCAGGTAGTGACGGGGAAGGAACTGAGTGCGATCGGCTCGTCCGAGGTTCCACAGTTCCTGGAGAGGATCAAATCGGCACGGGTATTTGCGCGGGTCAGCCCCATGCAGAAGCTGCAGATTGTGGAAGGGCTGGTGAAGATGGGGCACTTTGTGGCGGTGACGGGCGACGGAGTCAATGACGCGCCGGCGCTGAAGCGGGCGAATATCGGAGTGGCGATGGGTTCGGGGACGGATGTGACGAAGGAGACAGCATCCATCATTGTCACTGACGACAACTTCGCGTCGATCGAAGCCGGGGTGGAGGAAGGCCGGTTTGCCTACGATAACATCCGCAAGGTGACCTACCTGCTGATCTCGACGGGATTCGCCGAGGTGGTGCTGTTTACGCTGGCGATCCTGACGGGGATGCCGATTCCGCTGGTTCCCGTACAGTTGCTTTGGCTGAATCTGGTGACGAATGGCATTCAGGACGTTGCATTGGCGTTTGAGGGCGGGGAGCCCGGGGCCATGCGGCGGCCTCCGAGGAAGCCATCGGAAGGCATCTTCAACCGGCTGATGATCCAGCAGACGATTGTGTCAGGCCTGACGGTGGCCGCCACTGCGTTTGTGAGTTTCCATGTCTTGTTGAACCAGTTCGGCATGAGCGAGTTCGAAGCAAGGAACCGGCTGTTGTTGCTGATGGTGCTGATGGAGAATTACCATGTGCTGAACTGCCGGTCGGAGTATGTATCCGCGATGCGGGTACCTTGGCGGCGCAACATGGTGCTGGCCTGGGGCATTCTGGCGGCGCAAGGAATCCATATTTCCGCAATGTTCTTCCCACCCGCGCGGCACGTTTTGCAGGTGGCTCCGGTGTCGTTGCACGAGTGGGTGGTACCGTTGGTTGTAGCTTCGGTGGTGCTGTTTGCGATGGAGATCTTCAAAGTGTGGATACATGGTGTAAAGACGGCATGGCCCGAGGAGAAAAGGAGAATGGAGGTACGGTGAAAGCGAGCGAGATCATGGCAACGCCGGTTCACGTCGTTGACGAGAGCTGTTCGCTCGAAGAAGCGGCGCGCAAGATGCTGACCTACAAAATCGGCTGTCTGCCGGTGGTGAATGCTGACGGGCAATTGACGGGTATCGTGACGGAATCCGATTTTGCCGCCAAGGAGAAAGGGGTGCCGTTTTCGCTGTACCGGTTTCCACAGGTATTCGGCGAGTGGATGCCCAAGCAGGGCGTGGAAAACATGTATGCGGCCGCGCGGAGCCGCACTGTCGGGGAGGTGATGACCCGGCATGTGGTGATATTGGATGCCGATGACGGTTTGGAGGCCGTGCTGGAAAAGATGCTCCGCACGGGCTATCACCGACTGCCTGTGACATCTGGTGGTGTGCCGATAGGGATTGTCGCGCGTCACGATCTATTGCGGCTGATGGTGCGTACGCAAGGGATGGCGGAAGCTTGAACGTGGACTCCGTATTTGCGTTCGGGCTTCTCACCGCCGGACTGGCGCTGCTTCTTTTCAGCGGACGGCACTTTGTAGAGGCGATTGCGGCGATTGCCGAGGCGCTTGGCGTTCCGCCGGTCGTGGTGGGGATGACGCTGGTTGCTTTCGGCACGTCCACGCCGGAGTTGGTGATCAATGTGCTTGCCGCCTCGCGGGGAGAGACGGCCCTCGCTTTCGGCAATATTGCCGGCTCTTCGACCATTAATATCGGCTTCGTACTGGCCATTACGGCGATTGTGCGTCCGCTGAAGGTGGAGCCGTCGCTTATTACTCGGGAGATCCCGATGTTATGGGTCGCGGTGGGTGCGCTGCTGGTTCTGAGCCACGACATCTGGCTGAATGGCGCGGCGGTGGATTCCCTGGAACGGAGCGACGGACTGATCTTGCTGTTGCTGTTCGGGATTTTCGTGTACTACACGGTGATCTACTCGCTGGCCAAACGAAAGCTGACGGGGATACAGGCGGCAGACGCGTTCCTGGAAGAAGCGGAGCAGGAGGCCGAAGGCTTGCGGCGCGGATCGCTGCTTCGACTTGGGGTGGTCACAGTGTTGAGTCTGGTGGGCATTTCGCTGGGAGCAGACTGGACCGTGGATGGGGCAACGGGCGTGGCGCGTATGCTGGGCATGAGCGAGAATCTGATCGGGTTGACAATCGTCTCCTTCGGGACAACATTGCCCGAATTGGTGACATGCATCGCGGCGGCGCGCAGGGGAGACGCCGATATCGCGCTTGGCAACGTGGTGGGATCGAACCTGTTCAACATTCTCGCGATCGGGGGCTTGGTGTGTACGGTGAATCCGGTGGCGATTCCGCCGGGCGGGGGTATGGATCTGGCATTCATGGCGCTACTGTCGGCGGTTTTGCTGCCGCTGGCGATACGCAGCGGACAGACTGTGACGCGCGGAGAGGGCGTACTGCTGATGGGGGCTTATATAGGGTTTCTTGTCTGGCGGTTGCAGGGATTCTAGTTTGGGGCTGTGCGGTAGAGCACGTGGCGTCGGAGGGGGTGGGCTTCGGGGAGGTTGGGATGGTCGAATTCGCTGTCGTAATGCATGCCGATTTTTTCCATGACGCGGCGGGAGGGCCTGTTGGCGGGGACTGTGAAAGCGACGATTTCTTTGAGGCCGAGGTGTTGGAAGCCGTAGTCGAGGACCGCTTGTGCGCCTTCCGTGGCGAAGCCGTGGTTGTGATGGGCGGCGGCGAGACGCCAACCGATTTCCACACAGGGCGTGAAGTGGGCTTCGAAGCTGACGACTGCAAGCCCGATGAAGCCGATGAACTCGCTGGTGTCGCGGCGTTCGGCCGCGTAGAGGGTGAAGCCGTGGGTGCGGTAGTGGGTGTGGATCTTGTCGACTAACTGGTCGCTGCCCTCGCGCGTGAGCGTGGCGGGGAAGTAGCGCATCACGTGCGGGTCGGCGTTCAATTGAGCGAACGGCTCGCGATCCTCGTCGCGGAAGATGCGGAGGAGGAGTCGCGGCGTTTCGATCATTCGAGGAAGCCTTCGTTGCGCAGGTCGTCGAGCAGATCGCCCTTGGCGTTGCGCGGGTAACCGTAGAGCCAGAAGGCATCGGGATTGTCGTCACAATCCCAAACGCTCGATTCCGTGAAGACCAGCAGGCGGCGGAAGCGCGCGTCGGCTTCTTCGATTTCCGATTGCAGGCCGAGGCGGGAGAGGATGGCCCTGAGGTCGAGATCGTTGCGGTAGTCTTCGAGGTTGAGCGTGTAGCCGTGCTCGACCTGGCTGACGAATTGGTTGTACTGCTCGATGAGGCCTTTTTTCCCGGCCTTGACGATGTGCTCCGGGTATTCGTTTTCCTTGAGGAATGCTTTTACTTCGGCTTCGGTCATGGGGTTTCAGTTCCTCTTGGCCTGGCGGTGAAAGTAGCGCTCGCCATCGTTGGGGATGAAGAAGGTGCGGATGGTG
>CALFYN010000077.1 GCA_937952345.1 uncultured Acidobacteriota bacterium | reverse complement strand
GATCGAGAAGCGATGGCGGTTGCTACCCGTCATCGCGACGGCCTGGCGGAAGGCCTGCATGCCGAAGGCTTGGATGGAGAGCCAGATTTTGAGGGCACGGAAGCCGCGTGTCAGTTGAATGCCGTAGTCGCAGGGGTGTGTTTCCTCTTCGCTCTTGTGCACGTCGCGGAGGTAGTCGGGCATGACGCGGTAGAATCGGCGGAGCTTTTCGCGATCGCGGAGGAGGACACAGCCGCACTCGATCGATTGAAAGAGCCACTTGTGCGGGTCGAGCGAGAGGGAATCGACGCGGTCGAGGCCGGTGAGTTCGCGGAGGCCTTCGTCGCAGATGGCGGCGGCGGCGCCGTAGGCTCCGTCGGCGTGCAGCCACAGGTTTTCGTGGGCGCAGAAATCGGCGAGGGCGGGGAGGGGATCGACGGCTCCGGTGTTGGTGGTTCCTGCGTTGGCGATGACGCAGAAGGGGCGGAGTCCGGCGGCGCGGTCGCGGTGTACAGCGTCGCGGAGGGAATCCAAGGGAAGGCGGAAGTCGGGGCCGGTGGCGATGGTGCGGATTTGGGCGGGACGCAATCCGATGACACGGAGGGCGCGGAGGAGGGAGGAGTGCGTCTGGTCAGAGAGGTAGGCCACGGCGTTCGTGAGGTCGTCATCGAGCATGGCGTGACGGGCGGCGGCGAGGGCCGTGAGATTGGCTGCTGAGCCGCCACTGACGAGGACTCCGCCGGCGGTTTCGGGGAGATGGCAGAAGGAGCGCAGCCAATCGACGACGGTGAGTTCCATGGCCGCGGCGGCAGATCCGCCGAGCCATGTTCCATTGAAGACGTTGCGCCCGGCGGCGAGGGCGTCGGCCATGGCGCTGACGAAGTTGTTCGGGCCGGGGACGAAGGCGAAGAAGCGTGGGTGATCGACCTTGAGGTTGTTGGGGAAGACCTCGCGTTCGAGGAAGCTGATGAGTTCGAGGGGATCGTTGGGAGTCTCGGAGGGTGGCTTGTGCAGCCTGGCATGGAGCGATTGCGGACGGGCGCGCGTGCCGATGGGCTTCTGCGGGAGATGGGAGAAATGATCGACGAGGAGGTCCACCACGCGGTAGCCGAGGGAGCGCATTTGGTGGTGGGTCAGTTCGAGGAACGAGGGGGCACGCATTACATTCATATTGACAGATTCGCGGGCTAGTGCTAAATTTTTAGCATGAAGCGTGCACACGCACTCAGCCGACGGGAACGCCAGATCATGGACATCCTCTATCGATCGGGCAAGGCAACGGCAGCCGAAGTGCGGGACGCGATGGCGGACGCGCCGAGCTACTCCGCGGTACGAGCCATGCTGCGGATTCTGGAGGAAAAGGGGCACCTGTGCCACGAGCAGGATGGCCCGCGGTATGTTTTCCTCCCTGCTGAACCACGAGAACAGGCCAAGCGCAGTGCGCTACGGCATCTTGTGGAAACGTTCTTCGAAGGGTCCGTGGAGCAGACTGTTGCTGCTTTGCTCGATGGGGAGTCGAAGAACATGCCAACCTCCGAACTCGATAGATTGAGCAAGCTGATAGAGGAAGCTCGGAAGAAAGGGGTATAGCCATGCTTGAAGCAATGGCATGGAAAACCGCGCTGGTGGCGTTGTGCGCCTGGCTGGCTGCGTTTTTGCTGCGGCGCCGATCGGCGTCGGAGAGACACATGATCTGGGTGGCGGCGATGGCCGTGATGTTGCTGCTGCCGCTGATGGAGCGGTCGGCGCCGGCGGTGGTGGTTCTGGATACGCCCGCGATTGCCGTGGCTCCGGTTGAGGTAGTGACGATGGCTGGTGGTGAGGCTCTGGAGGCAGGACGGGATTGGACATTGGCCGTCTGGCTTGCGGGGGCTTGTCTGATTGGCGGATATCAGTTGGTGGGATTGCTGCTGCTGGCGCGGCAACGGCGGCATCTGCGTCCGTTTCCTGGAGAGGCGTCGAATGTGTTTCTTTCCGACCGCATCCGCACGCCGATGACTTGGGGTGTGGTGCGTCCGGTGATTGCGCTGCCGGCGGAAGCTACGGGGTGGAGCGCGGAGCGGCTGCGGGTGGTGTTGCTGCATGAGCAGGCGCACATCGCGCGGCACGATTTTCTGACGCAATTGCTTGCCGGAGTGGCGTGCGCGGCCTATTGGTTCAATCCGCTGGTCTGGATTGGGGCGGGGGCCATGCGGCGGGAGCGTGAGAAGGCCTGTGATGACGCAGTGCTGCGGCATGGCGCGAAGGCGTCGGACTACGCGCAGCATCTGCTGGAACTGGCGAATTCGTCGCGCGTGCCGGCGATGGCGGTGCCGATGGCGCAGTCGACGCATCTGGAGTCGCGGATACGGGCGGCGCTCAATCCGGCGATTCCGCGGCGGATTCCGAGCCGTGCGATGCGTGCGGCGCTGGCGCTGGGTGCGGCGTGCGCGGTGCTGGTGCTGGTGACGGTGAAGACGCAGGCGCAGACTGGGGCGGCGGGGCTTTCGGGGTCCATTCTGGACAGCAGCGGCGGGGTGATTCCGAATGCCGAAGTGCTGCTGATTTCGCAGACGGGGAAGGAGATTACGCGCAGCGGGCCGGACGGGAAGTATAGCTTCAGCGGCATCCCCGGCGGGACGTTCACGGTGGAGGTGCGGGCGCACGGGTTCGCGGTGCTGGTGCGGCCAGATGTGCGGCTGAACGAGACGGAAGCCCGGCAGTTGGATTTGACGCTGCAGGTGGGCAAGATATCGGAGACGCTGACGATTACGGGGAAGAAGCCTCCGGCGGCGACGGCGCCCACGGCGGCTGTTCCGCAGCGGATCCGGGTGGGTGGGAATATCCAGGCGACGAAGGTGTTGAAGATGGTGCGGCCGCAGTATCCGCAGCACTTGCAGCAGCAGGGGATTGAAGGCACGGTGCTGCTGGAAGGGGTGATTGCGACGGAGGGGAATATCCTCAGTTTGCGGAGTGTGAACTCGCTGGTGAATGCGGAATTGACGAAAGCGGCGATGGAGGCGGTGGGCCAGTGGCGATACCAGCCGACGCTGCTGAACGGGCAGCCGGTGGAGGTGATCACGACGATCACGATCAACTACCGGCTGGCGGAGTGAAGACTTCTCTAGCGTAGTCCGGCTTGCTATATACTGTTGACCGTCAGGAAACACCTGTAGCAGGAGGACTGTATGACCACGTTTGAAACCAGTCTTGGCGCTGCGCCACCGAACCTGAAGCTGCGCTATGGCAACTTCGTTGCCGGAGAATGGATGGCGCCGCTGTCGCAAAGCTACTTTGAGAATACGACGCCGATTACGGGGAAAACACTGTGCGAGATTCCGCGCTCGAATGCGGCGGATGTGGATCGGGCGCTGGATGCGGCGCACGCGGCGCGGCGGCTTTGGGGAAAGACGCCGGCGGCGCAACGGGCGCGCATCCTCAACCAGATTGCGGACCGGATGGAGCAGAATCTCAATACTCTGGCTCTGGCCGAGACTTGGGATAACGGCAAGCCGATCCGGGAGACAATGGCGGCGGACATTCCGCTGGCCATCGATCATTTCCGCTACTTTGCGGGCGCCATTCGCGCGCAGGAAGGGGCGATTTCGGAGATTGACGAAACGACGGTGGCGTATCACTACCATGAGCCGCTAGGTGTGGTGGGGCAGATCATCCCCTGGAACTTTCCGATTTTGATGGCGGTGTGGAAACTGGCTCCGGCGCTGGCGGCGGGCAACTGCGTGGTGCTGAAGCCGGCGGAACAGACTCCGTGGTCGATTCTGGTGCTGCTGGAGTTGATCGGCGATCTGCTGCCGCCGGGTGTGCTGAATGTGGTGAACGGATTTGGGCTGGAGGCGGGGAAGCCATTGGCGTCGAGTTCGCGGATTGCGAAGATCGCTTTTACGGGCGAGACGACGACGGGGCGGCTCATCATGCAGTATGCGTCGCAGAATCTGATTCCGGTGACGCTGGAGTTAGGCGGGAAGAGTCCGAACATTTTCTTTGAAGATGTTCTGGCGAAGGACGATGCTTTCTTTGACAAAGCGCTGGAGGGGTTTGTGCTGTTTGCGCTCAACCAGGGCGAGGTGTGCACGTGTCCGTCGCGGGCTCTGATTCAGGAGTCGATTTACGAGCGGTTTATGGAGAAGGCGCTGCCGCGGGTGAAGGCGATCCGGCAAGGGAATCCGCTGGAGACGGCGACGATGTTGGGAGCACAGGCATCGAGCGAGCAGATGGAGAAGATACTTTCCTACATTGACATTGGCCGGCAGGAGGGCGCCGAGGTCCTGACTGGCGGTGCTCGCGCAGAGATGGAAGGCGAACTGGCGGGAGGATATTACGTCCAGCCGACTGTCTTCAAGGGCAACAATCGGATGCGGATTTTCCAGGAGGAGATCTTCGGTCCGGTGGTGAGCGTGACTACTTTCAAGGATGAAGAGGAAGCGCTGGCGATCGCCAACGATACGCTATACGGGCTGGGCGCAGGCGTTTGGACGCGCGACATGAATCGGGCTTATCAGTTCGGGCGCGAGATCCAGGCGGGGCGCGTGTGGACGAATTGCTACCATCTGTATCCGGCTCACGCGGCGTTTGGGGGGTATAAGCAGTCGGGTATCGGACGGGAGACGCATAAGATGATGCTGGATCATTATCAGCAGACGAAGAACCAGTTGGTCAGCTACAGTCCGAATGCGCTGGGGTTCTTTTGAGGGAGTATGTTCATGAGTCTGGATCTGCGGCGGGTGTACGCGACGCCCGCCGCTCTGGATCTGATTGCGAAGTTGCGGGAGAAGCATGGCGAACTGATGTTTCACCAGTCCGGCGGATGCTGCGACGGAAGTTCGCCGATGTGTTATCCGCGCGGGGAGTTTCTGGTGGGGGACAGCGATGTGCTGTTGGGGGATGTTGCGGGTGCGCCTTTTTATATGAGCAAGAGCCAGTTTGAATACTGGAAACATACACAATTGATTGTTGATGTGGTGCCGGGGCGGGGCGGGATGTTTTCGCTGGAGGGTCCGGAGGGGTTGCGATTCCTGATCCGGTCGCGGTTGTTCACGGATGAGGAGATTGCGGCGCTGGGCGGCTAGCGTGGGATGGATTGGAGGAAAGAGACCACAGCGTCGCCGAAATCGCGCTCGACTTGCGGGGTGAAGGGCGAGGTGCGGGGCTCGTAGCCTCCTTCGGCGAAGGCGGCTTCGGTGGGGAGATAGCCGAGCCAGCCGTTGGTGTAGCCGTAGAAGAACGTGTTTCGGAAGGGCGATTCATTGCGGGCGCGGAAGGCGAGTTCACAGAACATTTCGACGGGCGCGCCCCAGAGCACGGTATCGGCGATGCGGAGGAAGCGAACGGGGATGCGGACCATGTTGCGTCCGGCTGCGTCCTTCGAGGCGTACTTGCCGAGTTCGGCGGGCCAGCCGAGTTCGGGCTTGCGCGGCGTCTCGATCCATTTTTCGGCGAGCCAGAGCGTGGGTTCGGCGCCGGCGGCGAGCGTGCGGTTGGCTTCGAGGATGCGGTTGCCGAGCAGGACGCGGAACTCGCCCATGTGGGCGCTCTTGGGATCGTTCTGCACGGTGTAGATGGGTGCGATGTTGCCGGCTGCTCCGTTGACGTAGAGCATCGGCGCGCCGATTTGGTCTTCGACGTAGGATGCCACGATGCCGGGGCCATCGCCGCTGATTTGCATCCATCGTCCGCCGAGCACGGTGCCGTGCATGGCGTAGTTGGCGATGAGGGCAATGGGTGAGCCAGTGGGGGTTTCGAGGCGGAGGAGGCCGATCTGGCGGTCGACGGGGCCGTCGGGGTTCATGCCGAGGGAGATGGTTCCGTTGAGGTCGCGGGCGCGGCGGTTGATGTTGGCGCGGGCGAATCCGGTGCCGGTGGCGGTGCGCGCGGGGGCGAGTTTCTGGCGGGCTTCCTGGATTCCGGCGATCAGTCTGGTCTGGATGAATTCGAGGTAGTCCTTGCTCCATTCGTGCTCGGAGCGGCCTTTGAGGAGGACGTCGTAGACACCGGGCGGGCCGACTTCGGGCGCGGAGTGGGTGTGCGTTACGGTCCACCAGACTTGCAGGGGCTTGATGCCGGTTTCCTTTTCGAGGCGGACGGTGAAGTCGTCGTAGACCGAGGGCGAGAAGACGCAGAGGTCGCTGGCGATGAGGAAGGCCTGGGTTTTGCCGTCATCGAGCGCAGCGATGCGGTGAAAGATGGGGTCGTGCACGCCGGTGGATTGGCGGGCGGCGTAGCCCATGAGCCATTGCGGGGTTTGCGGTGTGATATCGACCTTGACCGCAGAGGCGCGGAATTCGGCGTGCGCGGCGATGGAGAACAAGAACAGGAGGAAATGTTTCATGGGGATTCAGGACTCCCAGACCCAGCGGCCGCCGACCATGGTGCGTTCGATGGGGATGGTGATGAGGGATTGCGGAGGCTCGCGGAAGGGATCGCGGCCGAGGACGACGAGGTCGGCGAGTTTGCCGGCTGCGATGGAACCTTTGTCGTGCTCCTCAAATGAAGCGTAGGCACCGTGGAGGGTGCCTACACGGATGGCTTCTTCGACGGTGATGCGCTGGGTGGCTCCCCAGACGTTGCCTTTCGCGTCGGTGCGGGTGACGCTCGATTGGAGGGCCATCATGGGTTCGAAGGGGCCGGGAGGATAGTCGGAAGTTTGGGTGACGCGGATGCCGGCATCGA
>CALFYN010000076.1 GCA_937952345.1 uncultured Acidobacteriota bacterium | reverse complement strand
CCTTCGAGCAGCAGTTTGCGGCCTATCATCAGTGCCGCTATGGAATCACCGCGTGTAATGGCACACTCACCCTGGAACTGGCCCTCGCGAGCGCCGGCATCGAACCGGGCGACGAAGTCATCGTTCCCTCCATTTCTTTCATCTCCACCGCCACCGCCGTCTCCCGCGTCGGCGCGATTCCTGTATTCGTCGACATCGAGCCTTATTCCTTCAACATTGACCCCGCCTGCATCGAAGCGGCCATCACACCACAAACGAAAGCCGTGATCCCCGTGCACTTCGGCGGACCGCTGGCGGACATGGATCGCATCCTGGCCATCGCCGCGGCGCACAATCTGATCGTCATTGAAGATGCCGCGCACGCTCACGGTTCGGAATGGAATGGCAAGCGCGCCGGCAGTTTCGGCCTTGTCTCCTCGTTCAGCTTCCAGAACGGCAAGGTCATGACGGCCGGCGAAGGGGGCATTGTGCTGACCAATGACGAAGCGCTCGCCGTGAAGATGCGCTCGCTCGCCAACCAGGGGCGGCAGATTGGGAAAGGGCACTTCCATCACTTCACGCTGGGAACGAATTTCCGGCTCACCGCCTTTCAGGCGGCCGTGCTCATCGCCCAACTGGAGCGCCTTCCAGAGCAGATCGCCACGCGGTCGCGCAACGCCGATCTGCTGCTTCGCGAACTGCGCGATGTGGACGGCATCCACTGGCAGAAGGTGGATCCGCGCATCAACCGCCACTCCTGGTATCTCCTGCTCGGGCGCATCGACGAAAAGGTCTATGGCCAGTCACGCGATGAATTCCATCGCAACCTGACCGGGGCAGGTATTCCGTGCACGCCGTTCTACCCGCACACGCTGTATCAGAATCCTCTGTACCAGCAGATCCCTTGCCGTGTCATGCCTTGTCCTCAAGCTGAAGCCTACCTCAAGGACGCGTTCTGGATTCCGCATACGGTGCTGCTTGGCGGAGAAGATCTCATCCATCATGTGGCGGGCGTCATCCGCCGCGTTATGGTAAGTAGATAACTCATGAAGCTACTGCTGTTGTTGGTGGGCGTGGTCTCGCTGGGCGCGCAGACCTCGCACTTGCTACCCGCTGATCTCTACAAGCTGCGCAACGTTGGCGATGTGCGGCTTTCGCCCGATGGCGCCAGGATCGCCTACACCATCTCCTACGCCGAGCGGCCCGGCAAGCCCTATTCGAAGATCGAAATCCTCGATATCGCCACCAAACGCAGCATCACACTGAGCGGTGATTCGTCCTCCAATCCTGTCTGGTCCCCCGACGGTACAAAGCTTGCCTGCAACGCCACCATCGACGGAAAATCCGGACTGCACGTAGTGGATGCCGGCGGCGCCAATCCGCGCTTCCTGCACAAAATGGATGGCACCAACTCGCCGTTGCCGCTCACCGGAGCAAGCATCGCCTGGTCGCCCGACTCCAAGCGCATCGCCTTTCTCGATGCCCTCCCCGGCCCCGAAACCGAAGAGGCATCCGGCGATCCCGTCGTCATCACGCGCTATCTCTACAAGCCCGATCACGATGAAGGCAACACCCGCTTCAACGACAACAAGCGGCTTCATATTTTCACCGTTGACGTCGCCGGCGGAGCGATCCAACAAATCACCGATGGAATGTTTTATGAGCATTCCATAGACTGGTCGCCCTCGGGCCAGGAAATCCTCTTCGTCTCCAATCGCGAACCCGACTCCGACATCTTCCATAATTACGACATCTGGGCCGTACGTCCGGCCGACCGCGCGATCCGCCGCATCACTGCCACCGAGCATGCCGAGTACATGCCCCGTTGGTCGCCCGATGGAAAACGCATCGCCTACATCGGCACGCGCCGCGGACTCACCGACCTCGAGACGACGATGGAAGACACACACGTGTGGACCGTCAACGCCGATGGTTCGAACCGCCGCGAAATCGGGCGTGTGGTCGACAACCGCCAGGGAGGGCCGCAATGGTCGCCCGAGGGCACGCACCTCTACTTCACTGCTCACGATCGCGGCAATGTGCGCCTCATCCGCTTGCCGGCCGCCGGCGGAGTTCCGGAAACCATCGTCAAGGACCGCGGCTCGGTGGGCGCCTTTAGCGTCGCCCGCAACGGCCGCTATGCCTACGCCTTCACCAGCGTGAAAGATACCGCGCAGCTCTTTCTCAAGGATGCGAACGCCGCGCTACGCCAATTCACCGACCTCAACGCCGATGTTCTCAAGGGCAAGCAAATCGCCCAAGTCGGACCCTTCACCTTCACCAGCAACGACTTCAAATACGAAGTGGAAGCCTTCCTTACCGAGCCGCTGTATCGCACTGCCGGATCCCGCCATCCCATGATCGTCATGATTCACGGCGGTCCCCACGGGCAGCAGGGGCCCGCATTCAACTTCAAGTCGCAGGTCTACGCCGCACGAGGCTGGGCCACGCTGATGGTGAACTACCGTGGCTCCACCGGCTATGGCCAGAAATTCGCCGATGCCGTGTTCGGAGATCAGAACGGCAACGAAGGCCAGGACGTGCTCTACGCCGTCAGCGCGGCCGTGCGCCGCAATCCCTGGATTGACCGTAACCGCCTTGGCGTCGAAGGCGGCAGCTACGGCGGCCAGCTCTCCGCCTGGCTGGTCACCCAAACCCACATCTTCAAAGCGGCGATCCCGCTCGCCCCCATTATCAACCTGGTCAGCTACAACTACATGACGTACTACAACATGTATGAGCAGATGGAGTTCGGCGTGCTGCCGCACCAGGGCGATCTGATGGACACATTGTGGAAGCGATCTTCCCTGCGTTACGTCGCTCAGGTGAAGACTCCCGTCATGCTGCTGCACGGCGAGAACGACAACGATGTCTGCATCGCCGAAAGCGAACAATTCTACATCGCGCTCAAAGATGTCGGTGTCGACGCCGTCATGGTCCGCTATCCCCGCGAAGGCCACGGCCTGCGCGAAACCCGACACATCGTCGATTCCATCGACCGCTCCATTCGTTGGTACGAAAAATACTTCCCGAAATAAAATGAAACTCTCTCTTCTGTTTCTTACCGCGCTCGCGCTCCAGGCCGACGGCCCCGGCCGGCTCGAAAGCAAGTTCGCCGCCGCGGACTTCGAACTCACTGCCGATCCCAATAGCGCGCCATGGAAGGGCGTGAAGCCCACCATGGCCACGACAGACCGTTACGGCAAACCCGTACCGGGCCATGCAACCGAACTACGCTCCCGCTGGACAAAAGATTTTCTCTATATCCTCTACGTCTGCCCCTACGAGAAGCTCTACCTCAAACCCAATCCCACCACCAGCGATGAAACCAACAAGCTCTGGGATTGGGATGTAGCCGAAGCTTTCATCGGCTCCGACTTCCAGAACATCAACCGCTACAAGGAATTTCAGGTTTCCCCGCAAGGCGAATGGGTGGACCTCGACATCGACCGCGTCACGCCTATTGCCGAAGCCTGGAAATGGAACTCGGGCTTCCAGGTCAAAGCCCGCATCGACGAGAAGAAGAAGATCTGGTATGGCGAGATGAAAATCCCCATGCGCTCCATCGACTCGCGCCCCGCAGCGGCCGGCAACGAACTGCGCTGCAATCTCTATCGCATCCAGGGCCCCTTCGAGCCGCAGCGCAAACACATTGCCTGGAATCCCGTCCACGCCGAGTCCTACCATACCCCCCAAGCCTTCGGACGTTTGGTATTGGTGAGGTAGATGCACAGTACACAGCGCCAGCTTCGTATCTCCACAGTGGGTTTGCGCGGCGTCGTTGGCCAAGGCTTGGAAGCCTCGCACGTGATGGATTTCACCGCCGCTTTCGGGACGTTCCTTGAGCCTGGCCCCGTCATCATCGGCCGTGACCCCCGTTCTTCCGGTGTGATGATCCGCGAAGGCGTCGTCTCCGCCCTGCTCGCCACCGGGCACGACGTCATCGATCTCGGCATCGCCTCCACGCCGGTCATCCAACATTCCATCCAGCGCAACAACGCGGTCGGCGGTATTTCCATCGGCGCGTCGCATAACTCAGCGGAATGGAACGCCCTCAAGTTTTTCGCCGCCCGAGGCACCTATCTGTCCACTGCGGAAGCCTCCGAACTGCTCGATATTTACCACCTCCGCAAGTTCCACTTTGTGGATTACACCGGATTGGGAAAGCTGTATCTCAACGATGTCGCGCTCGACCGCTACTTGCACGATCTCGCCGCGGCTTTCGATCTGGAGGCGCTCCGCCAGTACAAAGTCGTCGTCGATTGTTGTAACGGCACTTCGGCCTTGATCCTACGCCGGCTGGCCGACAAGTACAATCTCAACTTCATTCTCATCAACGAGCGCATTGAGGGTGTCAGCTTCGCCCATGAGCCTTCCATTAACGCCGCCACCGTTTCCCTCCAATTGGCGCCGCTCATGAAGCCCCTCGGCGCCGACGCCGGCTTTCTCTTCGACATCGATTCCGACCGCGTCGCCATTGCCTGTGAAGACGGAACACCGGTCTCCGAGGAAATGGTTCTGCCGCTCATCGCCGATGCGCAACTCGGCAAGGGGCCCGGCAAACTGGTGATCACAAACCTCTCCACAACGGCGTTGCTCGAAGAGGTCGCCGCCAGACACGGCGGCCGCGTGGTCCGCGTTCCCGTAGGACGGCAGGCCGCCATGGACGCGCTTGCCACCTACAGGCCCGAGCAGATCGCGGTAGCAGGCGAAGGCACGGGCGCAATCATGATGCCCCAATTCCGTTTCGTTTATGACGGCATCGCCAGCATGCTCGCCATCCTCAGCCTCATGCACGAACGCCGCGCGAAGCTTTCCGAAATCGTCGCCGCCTACCCGCGCTACTCCATCCTCAAAGACGAAGTGCCGCTCGTCTCCCAACGCGTCCCCATGCTCATGATGGATCTGCACCGCCTCTATGGCGATGGCATCGCCGATATGCGCGATGGCCTGCGCATCTCCTGGCCCGATCGCTGGTTTCATGTGCGCGTCAGCCAGACTGAGCCAATTGTGCGGGTTATTTGTGAACAGAAGGGCGACCCGCCCAGCGCACTGTTTGAAGCCTTGATGGATCAAGTAAGGAGCATGGCCTGATGCGCGAACATCGTCTCAAGATCGGAGTCTCGGGCATCCGCGGCGTCGTCGGCGAGTTCCTCACCCCGTCCCTCGCCGCTTCATTCGCGCAAGCATTCGGCACCTTTGTCGGCTCAGGCCGCGTCGTGCTCGGCCGCGATACCCGCATGAGCGGAGAGATGCTGCAGCATGCCGTCTCCTGCGGCCTGCTCGCCACTGGCTGCGAAGTGGTGGATGTCGGCATTCAGCCCACGCCCACTATCCAGATTTACGTCGGCGCCACGCGCGCCCGCGGCGGCATCTCCGTCACCGCGTCCCACAACCCCGCCGAGTACAACGCCCTCAAGCTCTTCAATCACCAGGGCCTCTTCTTCAATCACTACGAACGGCGCGAACTGCTCGACATCTACTACGAAAGCGAGTTCCGCACCGCCACCAACGCTGAGATCCGCCGCATCACCCACGACCATGAAACCCCGATGCGCATGCATACCGAACGCGTGCTCCATCACGTGGACGTTTCGCGCATCCGCGCCCGCAAGTTCCGTGTGGCGCTCGATGGTGTCAACGGAGCAGGCTCGGTGCTCAGTTGCCGCTTCCTCCAGCAGGATCTCGGCTGCTCCCTGCACGCCATCAGCGTCGATCCCACAAAGCCCTTCCCACGCGAAGCCGAACCGCGCCCCGACACGCTCGGCGACCTCCGCGAACTGGTGCTCAAAGAGCGCGCCAATATCGGCTTCGGACAGGATCCGGATGGCGATCGCCTCGCCGTCTGCGATGAAACCGGCCACGTCCTCGACAACGATGATGTCCTGGCCCTCGTCGTTGACGCCGTCCTCACCGCCATGCCTGGCGACGTCGTTGTCAATCTCACCACCTCTTCCGTCATCGATGACATCGCGGCGCGCCACGGACGCAAGGTCTACCGCACCCCCGTGGGCGAAGCGAACGTCGTCGAGATGATGCAGGCCACCAAAGCGGTGATCGGTGGCGAAGGCTCCAACGGGGGCATCATCTTCCCCAGCGTCCAATACTGCCGCGACAGCTATACCGGCATGGCGTTCCTGCTCGACCTGATGGAGCGCACGGGCAAAACGGTCTCCCAACTCGCCGCGGAACGCCTGCCCCGCTACACGCGTCTGGCAGGCAAGGTTGCCTTTGAGCACGGCCGCCTCGGCCCCGTGATGCAAGCGCTCGAAGAGAGCTTCCCCAACGCTCATCTCGATCGCACCGACGGCTTGAAACTGCTGTTCGACGACGCATGGATTCACGTGCGGGCATCCAACACGGAACCGATTCTGCGCCTGGCCGTCGAAGCCAAATCAGAAGACCGCGCCGTGGAACTGCGCGACATGGTGAGCAGAATGCTCGCCTAAATCCGGATCCCCACTCGCCACAACCCCAGCCCCACTGCCTGCCGGAAAGCCAACCAATGCTCCGACCAGGCCGTGAGCGGAGCCTGCTGCTGCCGCGGCGATCCATACACCGTGAAGCCCTGATTCTGCATCAGTGTCTTCGCACGGTAAATGTGATAACCATCGCTCACCACAATGCATGACCGCAGATTCATGCGCCGCATGATCTCCGATGCCGCCGTCGTCGATTCCACAGTTGATTCACCCTCGGGCTCGATGATGATCGCCTCCACCGGAACACCCTTCTTGCTCAAGTACGAGCGCCCCACTTCACTTTCCGTCCACAGCGGATCGCCGC
>CALFYN010000075.1 GCA_937952345.1 uncultured Acidobacteriota bacterium | reverse complement strand
CACCGCCAAGCGCATGTAGCGCGAACCTACTGCCGTATCAGGCTCCGAATCAGATTAGCCCGGTTCTGCACCCGGTCGGCCTGCGCATCGCGCCGCTGCGCCCGGTACAACGCCTCCAGTTTCGTCAAATTCCGCGCCACCTCTTCCGATTGCGGCCCGAACGCGTTCTCCCGAGCCTCCAGCGCCTTCCGCAAATACCGCTCGGCCTCCGTAATCCGGCCCGCCAGGTTGTAAAACTGCGCGATTGTCTCATAGGTGTCCCCCAGCACTGGACTGCGCTTCCCCAGAGCCTTCTCCCGCACCGCCAGCGCCCGCAGATACAACTCCTCCGCACCGCCCATCTTTCCTTGCGAAACAAACAGCGTCGCCAGATTCTCCACCGCCTTCGAATAATCCGTGTGTCCGGCCGCCCCCGTCACCTCCATCATCTCCATCGCCTGCCGGTAATGATTCTCGGCCTCGCCGCTCTTGCCCTGTGCCTGCAGCGCCGTGCCGATATTATTCAGCAAGAACGCAATCGCCGGATGCTTGCCTCCCAGCGCCTTCACCCGGATCTCCAACCCTTGCCGGTACAGCGCCTCCGCCTCGGCATACTTGCCCTGCCCGTACAGCGCCGACCCGAGATTGCTCAGCCCCGTGGCCATCTCCGGATGTCCCTCCGGCAGCACCTTGGCCCGCACGTCCATCGCTCGCCGGTGCGCCTGCTCCGATTCCTCGTGACGCCCCAGCAGCCGCAGCGTCTCGCCCAGCGTGTTGTAGCTCGAAGCCACGTTCCGATGCACATCGCCGTACTTCTCTTCCCACGTTGCGATGGCCCGCCGCACCAGCGGTTCCGCCTCCGCCGGATGCCCCTGCAGATTCAACAGCACCGCAAGATTATTCAAAGGTGCGGCGATGTCCTTATCCGTCGGATTGTGCTCTTCGCGTTCGGCGATCGCCTTGCGAAACAGGGCCTCAGCCTGTTGATACCGCCCGCGCATGCGATGCACCTCGGCCAGATTGTTCAGCACCGATGCATACGCGGCCCGCGCCATCCCCTTCAATTCGCCATAAGCCGGCAGCGCCTTTCCGTACAACTCTTCCGCCTCCGCGTAGCGCCCCGTCTGATGATACAGCGCCCCCAGATTGTTCCACGCCTTCGCCCTCCGCATGTCTCCTTCCGGAAAAGGCTCCGCCTGTCGAATCGCCTCCTCATAGAGCTTCTCCGCCTCGCTGAACTTGCCCTGCCGCGCCAGCAGGTTGGCTTGCAGCAATTGTTTTTCCCACGCATCCGGCACCGCCTGTCCCAGTACAGTTCCGGCAATCAGACACACGTATAGCCACAGTCTCATAGCGCCCTCCAGCGGCAGGGAATGTTTGGTCGATTTCGAAAGCGCCGGATCGCGCCACCGGCCCTTTGGATCTATTTACGCTGGAGAAGCAAAAATGTTCGTTCCGGAGATGTTAACTCTGCATCGCTCCACTACTCGAGCGACAACAGAAATTCCAGCACGCGCCGCGACACTTCCCCCGCCTGTGCCCAGTGCGCCTGATGCCCCACTCCCTTCAGAAACGACCGTGTGCAATCCACCGCCAGCGCTTCCATCCGCTCCGCATCCTCCGCCATCAGCATCCCGCCACACGCCGTGTCGCACTGCAAGAGCAGGGCAGGGCAGCGCACACCCGTGAACACTTCGTCCATGGCATATCCCTCCAGCCACTCCCCGGCCACAATCGGCGCAAGCACCGCCGGACGCACATGCCGCAGCGAACTCGCCAGAAACCGCAGCGCCGTCGCATCCCGCAGCGTGCTCAGAGCCACAAGCCCGTTCCCCGATTGCACACGCAACTCCCCCAGCCGCCGCGCCAGCGTCCCTACCGGCTCCGTGCTGCCCGCATACGGCTCGATCTTCTCGAAATAGTCCTGCAAGGGAGTGCCGCGCATCCGCCTCCCCATCGTGTGAAATGGCGGATCCTCCATCACGATCGCCCGCACGCAATCCGCAGCCTCGGCCGCGGCCGCCGCCGCCAGCATCGCCCCCAGCGAATGCCCGTACAACACCGCCGGCTCCCCCAGTCCCCGCACATAACGCACCACATCGGGCAGATAATCCACCACGCGATAACCACCGCCCTCCGGCGACGCCCCGTGCCCGCGCAAATCCAAACCATGCACCGTGCACCGCGCCCCCAACGCCGGCAGCACCGGCGTGCAACACCGCCCATTCCGCAACACCCCATGCAGAAATACCAACGGCGGTCCGCCTCGTCCTTCCTGAAACGAATGAAGCGGCAGCGATAGCGAATTCTCGGCACCCGGCATGATGGCGAGCGTTAGTATACTGGCCCTTGCAAGCACCCTGCAACAGAAGGAGACTCCCATGAAACGCGCCGCCATCGCCGTCACGCTACTGGTGCTTTCGCGCTCGCCGCCGCGAAGAACGAAGCCGCGCTGCTGTTTGCACGCAACAACCTCGTTGCCTGGTGCATCGTCCCCTTCGACGCCAAAAACCGCGGCCCCGAAGAGCGCGCCGCCCTCCTCAAGAAACTCGGCTTTACGAAATTCGTCTACGATTGGCGAGATAAGGACATCCCCGACTTCGACCGCGAAATCGACGCCCTCCAAAAACAAGGCATCAAGCTCCAGGGCTTCTGGACCCCCTATCCGATGGACCCTTCCCGCCCCAACCACATCGCCACCATCCTCGATCTCCTCAAGCGCCGCAAGCTCGAAACCGAACTCTGGACCATGCTCAACCCCACCAAGGAATTCGCCACCCTCCCCCAGGAAAAGAAAGTCGAAGCCGCCTCGGAAGCCATCGCCAGACTCGCCCGCCAGGCCCAAGCCCTCCACTCGAAAGTCGGCCTTTACAACCACGGAGGCTGGTTCGGCGAACCCGAAAATCAAATCGCCATCATCCGCCGCGTCAACATGCCCAACGTCGGCATCGTCTACAATTTCCACCACGCCCATGAGCAAATCGATCAATTCCCCGCACTCCTCAAACAGATGCTCCCCCACCTGCTCGCCGTCAATATCAACGGCATGAAAATGGGCACGAAAATCCTCCCCGTCGGCGATGGCAACCGCGAACTCGCCATGCTGCAAACGCTGAAACGCAGCGGCTACCGCGGCCCCATCGGAATCCTCGGCCACCGCGCCGAACTCGATGCTGAAGAGAGCCTCACCCTCAATCTCAACGGACTCCGCAAACTCCTGCCCGCCCTCGGTGAAGCCGCCGCGCAAAAAACTTACGAATAATTCTCCATTTCTGTTATCCTGAAATGGACCTGCGCCGGAGTATTTTGTGAAGTCGAGACGCATCACCATTTGGCCCGCCGGATTATTCGCCGGCCTGCTGTGGCTCGTCTCCGCCGCGGTAATCCCCGGCGTCACTCCTTCCACTGACCGCGCTGTCTACGGCAATAGCGAGAGCCGCGGATGCGGCACAACCCAACTTCCCAGCAGCGCCTTATCGTCCGAAACGAGAGTCGATCGCCACAATCCGCGTACCGGATTCTCGCCCTTGGCCATATTGGCCGAAGCGGGCGCCGTCATTCCACGCCTCACGCGAGGCGCATTCGCCGGCGGTCTCCACGTCCAGTCCATCACCCGGCCATTCGCCTCTCACTCCGGCCGCGGCCCTCCCTTCCAATCCTGATTCCGACAATTTGCCAGCGTTTCCATGGAACCCGCCCGTAGTGTGTCCGGCGGATTCCGCAATCTTGTCTAATCCGGATTCAAAAAAAGGAAAATCAAATGCCTAAAACACTCCTTTGGAAGTGGATTACTATCGCTGCGGTCGTCCTCGGCTGCATCTTCGGCGTCGCCGGGCTGCCCAGCTCGAAAGATCAGTTGATCGCCAATTGGAAAAAGAACATCCGCCTCGGCCTCGACCTCCAGGGCGGCGCCCACATCGCCCTCCAGGTCCAGATTCAGGACGCCTTCAAAGCCGAAGCCGACCAGGTCATCGCCCGCATCAAAGACACCTTCCAAAAGCAGAACGTCCCCTTCCACTCCATCGAGCGCAATGACCCGTCCTCCGTCGAAACCGCCGGCGCAATTCAAATCCAGATCAAAGGCGTGGCTGCCAACAAAACCGCCGATGCCCGCCGCGCCATCACCGATGCCGCCGGTTCACAGTGGACCCTCGCCTCCACCAACTCCTCGGACTACGCCCTCAACCTTAAACCCGAAGCCGCCGTCGAACTCCGCCGCGAAACCATGACCCAGACCATCAACACCATGGATCGCAAGATCAGCGCCCTCGGCGTAGCCGAAGCCAGCGTGCAGCAGCGCGGCGGCACTGGCGCGGAAACCGAATTGCTCATCCAACTCCCCGGCCTCGACGACCCCGCCCGCGTCCGAGCCATCCTCCAGACCACCGCCCTCCTCGAACTCTACCCCGTCAAAGGCGGCCCCTTCGCCACGCGCGATCAAGCCTACCTCTCCAACAACGGAGTCCTCCCGCTCGGCAGCAAACTCATGCGCGGCGCGCGCACCGCCACCGACGGCGGCGCCGAAAGCTGGTGGGTCGTCGCCAACTCCCCCGTCGTCATGGGCCGCGACATCCGCGATGCCAAAGCCCAACCCAGTGACCGCCCCAATAGCTGGGACACCGGCTTCGTCCTCAGCCAGGACGCCGCCCGCCGCTTCGCCCGCTACACCGAAACCAACATCGGCCAGCGCCTCGCCATCGTCCTCGACAAGGCCGTCATCAGCGCTCCCGTCATCGAAGGCCGCATCGAAGACCAGGGCCGCATCCTCGGCATGGGCACCCAGCAGGAAGCCGCCGATCTCGCCCTCAACCTTCGCGCCGGCAGCCTCCCCGCCGGCGTCAAAGTGATGGAGGAACTCACCGTCGGCCCATCTCTCGGCGCAGACTCCATCCGCAAGGGCGTCACCGCCGGCCTGCTCGGCCTCGCCCTCGTCATCGCCTCCATGCTCCTCTACTACCGCGGCGCGGGCCTCAACGCCGTCCTCGCCCTGCTGCTCAACACCATCATCACCGTCGCCGCGCTCAGCTACATCGACGCCACCTGGACCCTCCCCGGCATCGCCGGACTCATCCTCTCCATCGGCATGGCCGTCGATTCCAACGTGCTCATCTTCGAGCGCATCAAAGAGGAACTGCGCGGCGGCCGCAACGTCTCCGGCGCCATCGCCGCCGGCTTCGACCGCGCCCTCGTCACCATCATCGACACCCACGTCACCACCGTCGTCGCCAGCCTCTTCCTGTTCCTCTTCGGAACCGGCCCCGTGCGCGGATTCGCCGTCACTCTTGTCATCGGACTGATCGCCAACCTGTTCACCGCGATCTTCGTTTCACGCACCATCTTCGATCTCCAACTCTGGCGCAACCCGCGCCTCGATCAACTCAGCATCGGTGCGCGCCGCAACCAGCAAGCCTCCACCACCACCTTCGATTTCCTCTCCCGCCGCACGCTCGCCCTCGGCCTCTCCGTGCTTGCCATCGCCATCGGCATCGGCAGCATCGTCATGCAGGGCGGCCTCCAATACGGCCTCGATTTCCGTGGCGGCACGCTCATCTACGTCCGCTTCGATCCCAAGCCCCCCATCGACGAAGTGCGCACGCTGCTCTCCGCCAAACTCCCCGGCGAAATCAGCGTCCAGGAAACGCGCGAGAACGGCGAATTCATCATCGGCACCGGACTCGGCGACGGCGTCCCCCTCGACCAGGTCCGCGAAACCGTGCGCCAGGCCCTGCGCGAAAAATATGCGAGCACCGGCACGAAGCTCGATCTCAACAACGCCGGCCGCGCCGCCATCGAAGAGCGCCTCCGCACCGCCAACGTGTCCCTCGACGACGCCGCACTCCGCCAGGCCGTCGAGCGCATCGTCACCTACCGCGACCAGCAACGCAAAGGCATCGTCACCAACATCGACGAACTCGCCTCCGCCGCCGGACCCGCCATCATGCCCGCCCTGCGCAACGAATTCGCCCTCGGCGGTTTCACCCTGCGCTCGGCCGAAATGGTCGGCCCCAAAGCAGGCGAGCAGATGCGCCGCCAGGCCATCTACGCCACGCTCGGCGCGCTCGCCGGCATGCTCGTCTACATCGCCTATCGCTTCCAGTGGATCTCCGGCACCGCCGCGGTCATCGCCACCATCCACGACGTCCTCATCACGCTCGGCCTCTTCTCCCTCACCGGCCGCGAGATCAACCTCAACATCGTCGCCGCCCTGCTGACGTTGATCGGATATTCGATGAACGACAAAATCGTCGTCTTCGACCGTGTCCGCGAAAACCGCCAGAAACTCAAGGGAGCCTCGCTCGCCGACCTCGTCAACACGTCCATCAACCAGACCCTCAGCCGCACGCTGCTCACCGCCGGCCCAACCCTGCTCGCCTGTGGCGCGCTCTATTTCCTCGGCGGCGAAGTATTGAACGGCATCGCCTTTGCCCTCTTCATCGGAATCATCGCCGGAACATATTCGTCCATCTTTGTTGCCAGCGCGCTGCTCGTGATGTGGGAACAACGCCGCCACCGTGCCACCGCGCCGCTCGGCGCCGTCGCGTCATCAGCGGGGCGCTAGCGCCACACCCCGCAACATCGACTCGTACTCGCGCAATTCCTCTCGCGCCTTCTGATTCGCCGGATCACGCCGCACTGCGTCCCGCATGATCCGCAACGCCTCGGATGCATGTGCCGCATCCCGCTCCTCCACTGCCAGATGGGCCAGGCTCCCCGCCAGGCCCCTTTGGCAACCCGCGTTCAACTCGTCATCGCGCAGCATCTTACGATACCCCTCCGCCGCCATACGAAACGATACCCGTGCTTTCTCCCCTTGCCCCATCGCCCGCCACACGCGCCCGAGTTGATGATGATTGCTCAACTCCATTTGCCGCCACTCGGACTCCCGCGTGAACTCCACGGGTTTCCCCAAAATCTCCTGCGATTCGCTGTAGCTGGCCAGGGACTCGTCCAACAAGCCATACTCCCGCTGCGCCCACCCCAGCAGCCCCAGCCTCCCCGCCAGCACGAAACGCCACTGCCCGGAATCCGGTGTTCGGCCGTGAAACGCTCGTGCGATCGCAACCACTTCCCGCCGCAGCCGCAAACACTCCTCGCGGTTTCCCCGGTGCAAGGCGATCCGCGACAAGTTTGCCAAGGCCTCCGTGTAGACCGCCGCCAGCACTTCATCGTCCCG
>CALFYN010000074.1 GCA_937952345.1 uncultured Acidobacteriota bacterium | reverse complement strand
CGCGGCGGGCGACGTGCCCTCCGCGACCTGCCGGCTGGAGCCGTCGGGAAGCGTGACGGTAATCATGATGGTGTGAGGGGCGGGCCCGTCAGGAGGGCGCCGGATGCACGGCCGTGGCGGGCCGGGCTGTGGATAGAAGGGCCTGCCATACGAAGGGTCGCGGCACCTGTCTGTTCCGCGACCGGGTCGAATGGTAGGCACGGGCAGACTCGAACTGCCGACCTCCTGCGTGTCAAGCAGGCGCTCTAACCAACTGAGCTACGAGCCCAAAGAACTGAACGACGAACTGGAGTCCTTTCGGAGTCCACCCGGAGTCCAAAGCCGCAAGGTAGAGGCCCGGGAGTCCAAATGGCGTCCAAATCGAACGCCCGTAAACCTTTGCAAACCCAACACCGGCACCCGCAACTCCTTGATCTGGCGACCGTGTCAAGGTAGCGCTCTAACCAACTGAGCTACGGGCCCTCACGGGGGAAGACTTTCAGTGTAACATACAGTAGCTTATGTTGATCGACTTCTCTGGAAAAACTGCCCTCATTACCGGCGGCGCCAACGGCATTGGACTGGCCACGGCAAAACTTCTTGCCTCATCAGGCGCCCAGGTCATCATCCTCGATCTCGAATCGGAAAACCCGCAGAAGGCCGCCGCCGAATTCGGTGCCACGGGCATCGTCATCGATGTCCGCGACCTCGCCTCCGTGGAAGCCGCTTTTGACCAGGTTCCCGCGCCCGACATCGTGGCCATCAATGCCGGCATCGCGCCCACCTCGCCCATCGAATCCACCAGCGAAGAAATGTGGCGCCGGATGCTCGACGTCAACCTCACCGGCGCGTTCTTCACACTCCAGGCCGCTGCGCGCCGCATGAAACCCCGCCGCCGCGGCGCCATCGTTCTCACCGCGTCCACCAACTCCTATGACGGCGAAGCCACGCTCGTTGCCTACAACGCCTCGAAAGCCGGCATCCTCGGCATAGTCCACACCGCCGCCAATGAACTCGGGCCCTTCGGTGTCCGCGTCAACGCCGTCTGCCCCGGCCTCATCCACACCCGCCTCACCGCCATGTACTACGAACAGCAGAACGCATTGAAGGAATACTTCCGCCACATACCCATGGGCCGCGGAGGCACGCCTCAGGAAGTCGCACAGGCCATCGCCTTCCTCGCCTCCGACGCCGCCAGTTTCATCAATGGCGCAACGCTGCTCGTCGATGGCGGCCAATTGGCATGCAAGTACAGTCTCTGGAACGACGACATCGGCTCCTTTCAGAACGGGCGTTGGACGCTCGCCTGACATCACTGCCCGAAAAGCAGAAAAGGCCTCCGGAAGTCATCCGGAGGCCTTTCCTATGTACCGCGCAGGTGCGGTTACCGCTTCTTCTTGCCTGCCGGCCGGCGAGCAGGTGCCTTCTTGGCCGGAGGCGGTGCCGCGGGCCATCCCTTCAACTTGTCCTTCTCTACTTCGAAGGTCAACATAAACGGCTCACGGGTGAACTCGGCGGCCGTGCCTTCGAACTCAAGTTCGGTGCCGGGATCGGCCTTCCCGCGCAGTCCGCCTTCCACCTTCAACGTGACTTCGCCTTCGGTGCCCACGCTCTGGGACGGATCCATGATCAGGACCACTTCCTTCGCGTTATTCGTAACTACCCGGCCCTTCAGTGTCGTGAACTCCGTACCTTCGATCTTGCCGGGCAACGCCGCGCCTTTCACGCGCTCTTCGAAGAACGCAGCCCCGTTGTCCCCGGCGAGTTCCTTCTTGATACCCATCCAGAACGCCAGTTGCGGATTCTTCGACTTGAACTCGTTCTCTTTCTCAATGGCGATCTCGGTCGCTGTGCGAATCTTGAAGCCCTCAGGCGGCTTGCTGTTCGCCAGCGCCAAAGCGCGCAGTTCCTTCAACCCGGCATCGTCCTGGCCATGGTAACTGTTGTACGCCTTCACGAAGAAGTCATCCACCTGCTTGCGGTTCGCATCGGGAAGTCCACCCTTGTCTGCGGTGAGCGATGCCGCACGGGCGAGATAGAACAACGCCGCAGAGTTACGCGTGGGGTCTTTCTTCGCGCGAACCACCGTGTACATCCAGTACGTCGCCTCGCCATCGTTCGGGTTCTTATCGAGGAACCGCCGGATGCCTTCTTCCGCCTTGTCGTTGTCCTTGCGGGCCATGGCGATCCATGCCAATGACTTCAGCGCCATTACTTCCATGTCCGTCTTCGCCTTGGTCCACTGCTCCGCCGTGCTGCCCGCGGGCTTGCGCTCCGCCGCGAAGACCTTGTCGCCATTCATCGCCAACGCCGTGGACGCCTTCTCGGCGGCATCGAGATAGTCCGCCGAAGTGTTGTTCAATTTCGGGGCCAGCGACGAGATCCAGTACAACGAGGTCACATCCAGCGGATCGATCTTCAGGATGTCCTGCGCCGTCGCAATCAGTTCGGGAAATTTACCCTGCTGGGCAAACGCCGTCGTCAGCAGCGTCAACCCTTCCTGCTTGAACTGCGACTCCGGGTACTTCTGTCGCCACGCGTTGATCAACGCAACTTTCTTGGCCGGATCCGGCTCTTTCGCCATCGCCTGGAAATCGTCGTACTCCTGGCGGTCCTTCCATTGCTTCTGTGCCTGCTGGCCGATGGCGAGCGCAGTCAGCAAGAAGGTAACCCCCAGTACCTTTCCTAGTCTCATGTACACCGTAACCTCCTACAGCCGTGATTGGCCTCTCGATTTAGCCCTTCGATTCGGCTCCCAAATCAGCCGTGCGACCGGACCGGATATCTGCAACGCAAATGCGGAGTATACCGGAATCCTTCGAAAGTGTGCAACCGTCGAACGATCTGCGGCGAAAATCCTTCGATGCAGGATCCACGCTGCAGCAATAGTCCCTCCGTTTAACTTAGATGCCACACGTGGCTGCCTGGTTCCCCACGCCGCGCACGCGCCATTTAAAGCATGCTATCACCGAAAGCATCCACGCTGCTGCGCTAATGCCGAGGGCACTGGACTTCTCCACGGTCAGCCCGTATTCGAGCACAACGTCTGCCTCGCTCCCGGCGGGGGGGCGCAGATACAGAAAGCCCATCGCATCCCGCTCCACTGCTACGCTTGCACCCCTTTGCGTGGCGCGCCAGCCGGGATCATAGCTCACCATCACGGAAACACCCGAATCCTCGGGAACTACTCCACCACGAACCCGCATTCGGTTGGGACCCTCCCAATCGTGCAGCAACGCGCGGTCCGCGCTGAGGGCGTGCGACAGATAGCTTTCCAGGTGCACCGGTTCCCATGATTTCGGCGCTTCATCCATCCTGCGGAAAAACGCCAGGCTGCGAAACGGCGCCTTATACACGCGGTCCGGTCCATCGATGTGCACAACCTGGAAGACCGCCTCCAGCCGTTCCGGTTGCTGCAAGTCGCGATAATATTCTTCCGATTCCGGACCGTGCACAACGAGATACTCGACGCCCATCGCTTGCATCATCATCAGCGAGTCTTGCGACGCAAGACCCGGGCGGATTCCCTTCAGCGAACGGAAACGGTAGTCGAGATCGAGAGGATTCCGATTCAGCAATCCCGAATCAAAGGTTCCGTTCGTCTGAGGCACATCGAACCAGGAATTCAGCCGGAATCGCAGCCCACCGGATACGTAAGCGCGACCCTCTGGAGATTGCTTCCGCAGCCAATCGGCAATCCGGTACTCCACCGTATACTCCTTCGGACGCAGAGTCCAGGA
>CALFYN010000073.1 GCA_937952345.1 uncultured Acidobacteriota bacterium | reverse complement strand
GGATATGGCACGGCTCCTTGGATTCTTCCCGGCCGGGGACTATGCCGCCCGCGTCCGCTATCGGAACGGGTTCGTCTGGGCACTGGTGCTGATCGCGGTAGCGTTCTTCTACGGAGTGCAGTCACCGGTGTGGATGGTGAAACTGGGCGGGATCTGCCAGGCGGCGATGCTCCCCGTGATCGCCGTCGGGGCACTATACTTACGATTCAAGCGTATGCCCCGTGAAGCACGCGCAGGGCTTTTCGTGACAGCGTCATTGGTAATCTCCAGCTCGGTGATTATCCTGGTAATGGCCTTCTACGCTTATCTCACGGCGCGCGGCTAGAATTTTTTAAAACTGCCGTATCGAAAACCACGGATTGTGGTATATCATTGAGGCAATAACCGCAACCCAAGCAGTGCATGCGCGCGGGCTTATGCTTGTGCGCATCATGAGATGGGTAGGCCCCTGCATGGCGACATGCGGTCAGGCCGGCCGGTGAGTATCTTCCTCCGAGTACTCACCGGCTCTTTTATTTGCAATGAGTTACAGGGATTCTTGGGCGTGTGAGGCGGAACAGCCAGCGGTGAGGAATGAGCCGTTCCGCAAATTCCGCAAGTCCGCTTTTAATCGATAGACGAAAAACCCTGGACGCGAATTGTGGGCGAGTTAACAGTTGTTTACACTTTTTGACGTATTCTTCGCTGCTCTGCCCCAGGGCCGCGGCCTCCCCAGCGAGTTCACCAGTTAAAAGGGCCGTGAGCATCCCCGAGCCGGTAAACGGGTCAATAAAGAAAAGGGAATCCCCAGCGTAGTACTTTCCGAAATCAGTACTATTATTTAGCTGGTTTTCGAAAACCAGGGGCCCCACCCGGATCCATCCCCACAAGCGCCGCATACCGTCCAGCCGTCTTTGGAGTGAGGGGATCGAGGCAAGGTACGCATCGATCTCAAAGCGGTGCGCAGCCAGTGCGTCCTCGGGAGCGAGTCCGCAAACGTTGGTTCTCCCCCGCTCGATGGCATTGACTCCAACATAGGCGCCCTTCCGCTGGAAGTGGAGTTCCATGGTGTCGCTGTAAGGGCCTTCGAAATGGGCCTTGAAGCCGAACAGGCGGCTTCCCTTGGGAGCGGCACAATGGCGGCCGGTGGCAATGACGCAAGGCGCTCCGTCCGACTCGCCGGGGGTGCGATGCAGGACAGCGCCACCGGCCAGGGCACGTTGCAACAGCAGAGCATCCAAAGCGTAGCGGCTCAAGCCAAACGCGGTTTCCGGCAGATCGCCCAGAGACTGGCGGTTATCGAAACAGAGCAGGAGACGCCGCAGCGGCGCAGGTTGTAGCGATTGCCAATCGACGCCGAGGCGATCCAGGATATGGGTGGCGCCGGGGCTGAGGAACTCCCCACACACCTTGTGGCGGGGAAATCGCGATTTCTCATAGAGATCCACGGCGGCACCGTGCCGTAAGGCGGAAATAGCAGCCGCGGTTCCCGCCGGACCCGCGCCGATCACCCTGACTCGCGTCATAATAGAAAGTTTATGCCCTCGGAAACCGAAGAGTACTATCGCATCCAAAAACTCCCTCCCTACGTTTTTGCCGTCGTCAACGAAATGAAGGCAAAGCTGCGCGCCGCACAGCAGGACGTTGTCGATTTCGGAATGGGGAATCCGGACGGCGCCACGCCGCGCGTGATTGTCCAGAAGATGGCCGAGGCTGCACGGAACCCGAAGAATCATCGCTATTCAATGTCTCGCGGATTGCCCAACCTGCGGTTGGAGATCTGCAAACGCTATGAGCGCAACTACGGTGTGAAGCTGAATCCGGAAACCGAAGCCATCTCCACCATCGGCGCGAAAGACGCCCTGGCTCATCTGCTGTTCGCCGTCATCGGGCCGGGCGATACCGTAGTATCACCCAACCCGGCCTATCCGATTCATCAGTATGGCGTCATCATGGCGGAAGGACACGCCTGTATGTTGCCCATGCCCAGCCCGGAAGAGTTTCTCAACCGGCTGGAGGATCTGTACCGGACCGCCACGCGCAAGCCGAAGATGATCCTCATCTCGTTCCCGCACAATCCGACCACGCACACCGTGGATCTGGATTTCTTCAAGACGGTGATTGGGCTGGCGGCCAAGCACGGCTCGATGGTCGTGCACGATTTCGCCTACGCCGACATCTGCTTTGACGGCTACAAAGCGCCCAGCATTCTCGAGGTGGAAGGCGCCACGGAGCATGCCGTGGAGATTTTCTCCATGTCGAAGAGCTACAACATGGCCGGCTGGCGCGTGGGATTCTGTCTGGGTAATGCGCGCATGATCAAGGCGCTGACGCGCATCAAGAGCTATCTCGATTACGGCATCTTCCAACCGCTGCAAATCGCGGCGATCGTGGCATTGCGCGATTGTGAGGAAGATACCGTCAAGATCTGCCACATGTATGAAAAGCGTCGCGATGTGCTCTGCGAGGGGCTGAATCGGGCCGGTTGGCCGGTGACGCCGCCGAAGGGCTCAATGTTCGTATGGGCACCGATTCCGGAGCGGTTCCGGGATCTGGGCTCGCTGGAGTTTTCGAAGTTGCTGCTGGAGAAGTCGTTGACGGCTGTCTCGCCGGGGATCGGTTTTGGGCCAATGGGAGAAGGACATGTTCGCTTCGCACTGATCGAGAACCACCACCGCACCCGCCAGGCAATGCGGAGCATCAAGAAGTTTCTGGCATCCTAGGGCTCCACAGGCGCATCGAAACCTGTTATGAGCATCAAGGTGCAAATCGTGTTCTACAGCATGTACGGCCATATCTACAAGATGGCCGAAGCAGTGGCCCAAGGGGCCGGCGCAGTGGAGGGAGTGGAAGTGGAACTTCTGCAGGTGCCGGAACTGGTTCCCGAGGCGGCACTGGAACGGACCGGCGCGAAGGCCGCGCGAGCCGCGTTTGCACATGTACCCATGGCAACTCCGGAAAAGCTGACCGAAGCGCATGCCATCATCTTTGGGGCGCCGACGCGTTTCGGAAACATGTGCGCCCAGATGCGCAATTTCCTCGACCAGACCGGACAAATCTGGTTCAAGGGGTTGCTGATCGGCAAGGTGGGTAGCGTGTTCACTTCCACGGCGACGCAGCACGGCGGGCAGGAAACGACAATCACCAGTTTCCACACTACCCTGCTGCATCACGGAATGGTGATTGTGGGCGTACCTTATTCGGAGACACGCCAGATGACGCTGGCCGAAATCTCCGGCGGCAGCCCGTACGGCGCATCCACCATTACGGGCGGCGATGGGTCGCGGCAACCGAGCGAGAACGAACTCGCCATAGCAGCGTTTCAAGGCAAGCACGTGGCGGAGATCGCGAAGAAGTTGTTCCGATAACGAGTTTGAGTCCGGCAAATCACGCTTGCTTTTCCCGGATAGCTTCGATATTCTTACCGAACCTATC
>CALFYN010000072.1 GCA_937952345.1 uncultured Acidobacteriota bacterium | reverse complement strand
AGCGTTGGGGAGCATGACGCTGTTCTTGTGCAGATCGGTGGAGATGGTATCGGGAAGGAAGCCCTGGGCGATCATGGGGGCGGCGATGCGGAACCAGAAGGAGCCGGAGCCGTGGCCGACGTCGAAGAGGATGCCGCGCTTGCGGGCTTCGAGCATATAGGGCTGCACCTTTTTGTTCTCGTCGAGTTGGGGGGTGAGGCGGCCGTAGAAATGGGTGTGAATATCGCCGGGGCGCATGTGTTTTGCCACTAATTCGGTATAACTGCGTCCGGGTTTCTGGGAAAAATCGACCATGGTGACGGTGCCGGTGGCCGCGGCGGCCTTGACGGCGTTGTCGACGGCGGTCCAGTCGGCGGGGCGGTAATGGGCGGTCTTGATGCCGACGATGACATCGCGATGCTTCTTGACCATGGCCACTGCCTTGGCGACGTCCATCTGCTTGGGATCGTTTTCGACATCGGCTCCGTACATGCCTGCGGCGACGATGTTGAGAAACGCCAGAACGCGGGTGTCGGCTTCGTCGATGACGCGTTTGCGGAAGGCTTCGAAGTTATCGGCGCCGCTGCTGCCGGCATCGACGGCGGTGGTGACACCGAAGCGGAGGGCGTTGTGGTCGGGGTTGAGATTGAGCCACGCGCCGTGGGCATCGAAGTGCGCGTGCATGTCGATCAGGCCGGGGGTGACGTAATACTCGCCGGCCTCGACGACGACGCGGGCCTTGGAGGCGGGGAGATCCTTGGCAACCTTGGCGATTTTCGTGCCGATGATGGCGACGTCCATGCGCTCATTGCGGCGGTTGGCGGGATCGAGGACGTGGCCGTTCTTGATGAGCAGATCGTAGATCTGGGCCTGCGCGAGAGTGGCGCAGAGGGAAGCAAGCAGCAGCTTCTTCATTACGGGATCACCTCGTAGGCTCCGGCTTTGGTCCATTCGGGGAAGGCGCGTCCTTCGGCGTCGTAGGCCAGTTTTCCGTCGCGGATGGTCAAAACATTTTCGACCTTCTTTGTTCCGAGGCGTTTTTTGCCCCAGGCGTCCTTGAAGGCAAACGTTCCTTCGCGGATGGCGAGCACGGCGACGTCGGCGATTTTGCCTTCGCCGAGGGTGCCGATTTCGGGGAGCTTGCCGATGACCTTGGCGGGCATCATGGTGGACTTGGCGATGGCGTCCTCAAACTTCATGCCGAGCAGCATCATTTTGGAGATGCAATTGGGCATGTCGCTCTGCTGCATCATGATGCTGGAGGAGTGGAGGTCGGTGCTGATGGTGTCGGGGAAAAAGCCCTGGCGGGCGGCGGGCATGGCGACGGTCCAGAGGAAGCTGCCGCCGCCGTGGCCGAGGTCGAAGAGGACACCGCGGCGGCGGGCTTCGATGGAGTATTCCTGGACTTTGCCGTTGAAGCGGCTGATGATTTCCACCTGGCGGTCATTGTACATGTGGGTGTGCATGTCGCCGGGGCGCATGACATCGAGGAGTTTTTCGCGGGACGTGCGCTCGCTGTTGGTGAAGATTTTGTCGTCGACCATGACAGGGACACCGGCGAGGCGGCCGGCTTCGACGGCGCGCTTCAAGGCATCCCAGCCGGGCTTGCCGAAGTGGGCGACTTTGATGCCGACGATGACATCGCGGTTGGCTTTGATGACTTCGGCGGTTTTGTCGGGGAGCATGTCGGCGACGTTGTCTTCCGACTTGGAACCGACCATGCCGCCGCCGGCGATGTTGATCAGCGCCAGGACGCGGGTGCGGGTGCGCTGGACGATTTTCTTTTTGAAGTCGGCGTAAGTGCGATAGCCGGGGCCGCCGGCATCGACGACGGTGGTGGTGCCGGTGAGCAGGGCGGTGTCGTCGGGGTAGATGGCTCCGCTGTAGCCGTAGGAGTGGAAGTGCAGGTCGATGAGGCCGGGGGTGACGTAGCGGCCATCGACGCGGATGGTTTTGCGGGCCTCGGATTCGGGGATGTTGGCCGCGACGCGGGCGATGGTGTTGCCGCGGATGGCGACGTCGCGAATGCCGTCGATGTTGTTGGCCGGATCGAGGACATGGCCGCCTTTGAGGAGGATGTCGTAGGTCTGGCCCGCGGCGGGCAGGGCCAACAAAAGCAACCCGAGGAGATATAGCATAGAGAAACACTAACATTATCACCACCTGCCACCGATAGAGAAGGGGGAACTCATGCATCAGGAGCCATACACGGGCAGCGAAGGAGCGCCTACTCGAAATATTGGGCCGTACCGGCTGGAGCGGATCATCGGACGCGGCGGCATGGGCGTTGTGTATCTGGCGTCGCGGTCGGACAACGAGTTTCGCAAGCACGTTGCGATCAAGATTTTGCAGAGCAGCGTGCACAGCGATGACATGCTGAAACGGTTCCGGCAGGAGCGGCAGATTCTGGCATCGCTGGAGCATCCGAACATCGCGCGGCTGATTGACGGGGGGACGACCGAGGAGGGGGAGCCGTACTTCGTGATGGAGTACGTGAGCGGCGGGCTGCCGCTGGACCGGTATTGCGAAGAGCAGCAGCTTGGGCTGGAGCAGAAGCTGCGGTTATTCCTGACCGTGTGCGCGGCGGTGCAGTACGCGCATCAGCGGCTGGTGGTGCACCGGGATCTGAAGCCGGGCAATATTCTGGTTGCGCCGGACGGGACGGTATAGCTGCTGGATTTCGGGATTGCGAAGGCGCTTTTTCCGCAATTTCTGCAAAGCGACGCGGCGTTGACGCAGACCGGGGTGCTGGCGATGACGCCGGAGTATGCGAGTCCGGAGCAGATTCGGGGCGATGTCATCGGGGTGGGATCGGATGTGTACACGCTGGGGGTGGTGCTGTATCAACTGCTGACGGGGCGGTTGCCGTTTCATCAGACCGAGGGCGGTGTGCCGGAGTTGATGCGGGTGGTGTGCGAACAGGAAGCGCGGAAGCCGAGTACGGTGGTGGGCACGGTAAAGAAGGAACTGGCGGGCGACCTGGACAACATCGTGCTGATGGCGATGCGGAAGGAACCGGAGCGGCGTTACGGGTCTGCCGAGCAGTTGGGGGAAGATATCCGGCGGTACCTGGAGGGGCAGCCCGTGGCGGCGCGGCCGTCGACGGCGGGGTATCGGGCGGGGAAGTTTTTGAAGCGGCACCGGTATGCGGCGATCGCGGCGGCGCTGTTTGTGGCGAGCCTGATCGGGGGGATTGCGGCGACGACGCGGCAGGCGCGGATTGCGGAGGCGAATGCGGCGCGGGCGCAACAGCGGTTCGAGGATCTGCGGCAACTGGCGGGCAAGTTTCTGTTCGATGTGGAGCACGAGATTGCGCCGCTGCCGGGGTCGACGAAGGCGCGCAAGAAGGTGGTGGAGATGGCGAATCAGTATCTCGCCCTGCTCGCCGAGGAGAAGGCGAACGATCCGCTGATCGCGGCGGAACTGGCGCTCTCCTACGCGATGCTGGGGGGGATTCAACGTTCGCGCAATCAACATAGCCTGGGGGATTCGGCAGGGGCGCGGGCGAGCTATCTTCGATCGCTGGAGTTATCGAATACGGCGATCAGCCAGTGGGGCCCCACGGCCAATGCTTTGCAGGCCAAAGCGCGGGCTTTGTCGGGATTGGGCGATCTGGCGTTGCTCGATGGAAACAACGGAGCGAGCGGACAACACCATCGTGACGCGCTGGCGACGATCGAGCAGGCGATGGCGATGGGCAAAGGGAAACTGCAGGCGCGCACGCCGCTGACTTACATCGGGAAGCTGGCGCAGTTGCACTCGGCCGAAGAGCAACACGCCGAGGCGCTGCCGTATTACCAGAAAGCGGCGGCATTGACCGAAGCCCTGCTGCGGGAATCGCCGGAGGATTTCCAGGCATTGCGGGACCGCTCGGTGAGTCTGGCGCAACTGGGCCAGTCCTACCGGAGGACGAACGATCCGGACAAGGCCATTGCGACCTTCGAACAGGCGCTGGGGCTGATTGCGAGGATGCGGGCGCAGCGGCCGGGCACGGGCGACCGCGATGAATTGGTGCTCGAGGCAAACATGGGGCTGGCCTACTCGGAAAAGAAGGAGTACCGGCAGGCATTGGAGCATCACCGGCGGCAACTGGCCATCGCTATTGCGAATCTGAAGAAGGACAAGGACAGCGTGCTGACCTATTACGATCTGAGCGCGGCGCACGAGCAGTTGGCGAAGGTGCTGATCGAAGACGGGCGGGCCGAGGAAGCGAAACCGCATGTAGCGGCGTCGCTCGAAGTGGTGGCGCAGGCGGAGAAGATGGACGCGAACTCGACGATGACGATGCACCATCTGAATTCGGCGATTCGCACGAACGCGCTGATGCATGAGGCGCTGCGGAACGCCGATGGGGCGGAGCAAGCCTACCGGCAATTAGTGGAGCGCAATGAGCGTGCGGCGCGGCAGATTCCATCTCCGGGGATGAAGCAGCAACTGGCGGCAAGCTACAGCAGAGCGGCGGAGTTCCATCGCGCGCAGGCGATGAAAGGGCCGGACCGGCAGCGGCACTTGTTTGAAGTGCACCGCCTGCTGAACCGGGAAATCGAAGTGCGGCGGCAGTTGCGGGATGAGGACACAGTGGCGGAGTTACAGCAGGAGATCCAGCAACTGCGCGCTTCTACTTCACGTTGATGGTGCCGCGGCAGTTGGTTGCGCCGCACTTGCAGACGACCCGTTCGACATCCTTGGGGAAGTGATAGTCGATGGTGAGTTCCTCGCCTTTTTCGATCCAGCGTTTGCTGAAGTAGAGGATGTGACCCTTGAGGATGACGGCCCTCACGTTGGGATCGCAAGAATGATTGATGAATTCCGCACCGCTTCCGCCCACAGCTCCGTCGATGGTCCAGTAGTTATCCAGAGTGAAGAGATAGTGCAGCTTCCGCGCGTCGCGCCGCTTGGTTTCCCGGCGGCTGATTTTC
>CALFYN010000071.1 GCA_937952345.1 uncultured Acidobacteriota bacterium | reverse complement strand
CCGATTGTGGTGCTGACCGGCGACAATAACCCGGACACGGAACTGGCGGTGCGGGGACGTGGCGCGGAGGACGTTTTGGTGAAACATGAGATTGGGACGGATGATCTGGTGCGCGCCATTCTGGAGGCATCGCGCGGCAAGCGGTGGAAAGGGTACGGATCGAGCCCGGGAAGGGTGATTGGCTTCGTGGGCGCAAAAGGGGGCGTTGGCGCTACCAGCCTGGTGTTGAACGTCGCGGCGGCCATGGCGCAGATGAAGCATCGCACGGTGGCTGTGGAATTGCCGGATGCCGCCAGTGGTTTTGCGCTGCACCTGGGGCGTCCTTTTGCCCGCCTGCCGCAGCGTTGGAGCGAGGTGCCGCTCGACCGAATGAATCCGGAACTGCTGCGCCACCATTTGGTGCGCATGCCCTTCGGCGCCGATATCCTATTCGGTCCGCAGACTGCGGATGCCAATCTCGTGGAGGGCATGGGGCGTGTGGCCGCAGCTTTATGGGCCGCTTCGGAAGGCGCGGACTTCGTCCTGGCTGACATCGGTCCGGCGCCGACAAACACGGCATGGGAAGCAATTACCTGCTGCGATTTCCTGGTTCTTGTCGCCGATCGCGAGCCGACGTCCATTCATGCCGCCAGGCGGTGGCTGCAATGGTTCCGGTTGAAGGGCATTTCCACGGATACCGTGGGTACAGTCGTGGTGAATCGTTCGGGACTTCCCACCAACACATCGATGCAGCAGGTAGCGCGGGAGATCGGCTGCCCGCTGGTGGGCGTCATTCCCTCGGCCGGCGAGCACATGGCGCATGCTTCCACACGGCAGGAGATCCTGCTGCAATGGAAGCCCGACAATCTCTCCTCGGTGAGCCTGATGGATACCGCGGTTCGCCTGTCGGCAAGGCGGGTGGAGCCGATTGCGCACTAACTACTTCTGACGCCAGTCGATGAGGTCGCGAGACAGGCGCTGCACGACACCCTTCTGCACGTAGTCGAGCGCCTGCTGACTGCCTTGCACGTGACCGTCGAGAAACGCCAGCACCGCCGAGTGCAATACAGTGCGGAACACCGCGCATTTGGCGCTGGAAACCCTACTGTATACGCACTCATTCAAATCGTCCCCGTAGTCGCCATGGCCAAAATCGGTGTCGTCGATATAAAGAAGGTACTTGTCGCCGGGTGGCAGGTAGGTATGCCCGATGCGCCGTCCGCGAGGCGTCTGCTCATGTGCGTCTCCCGCGCCGGTAACCATCAGCACCGGGCGCTGGATGCTGTCCCAGGAGTTGGTGCTGTCTCGATAACTGGTATCCCAAAGGCCTGAGAATCCGGGCGAACTGGGGCTCATGGCAACGAAGGCTTTCGGACGCGGATCCTCAAACCACTCCGGCCCCTGGAAGCGCTTGCGGTTGTATTCCCGATGCGCTCCCGCCATGCTTAGCGTACCCGAACTGCCCGCCGAATGGCCTCCAATGCCGATGCGGGACATGTCCACCCGGCCCTGTAATGCGCCCGACTGGTTCTGCCGGGCCAGGTAATCGAGGATGGCGCGCATGTCGAAGGGGCGGTCCCATCCGAGCGAGTTGAAGGAGTCGCACTCCGTTCCTTCCGCGTAGCCCAGATGCTTGCAGATGGATGACTGATCGGCGGCATTGCGCACGTGGAATGCGGGAGACACGGTCAGGTATCCGGCCCGCGCCGTGAACGTGCTCCAATCGGAGAGTGCGCCGGCGCTGGCGCCTTCGCCGTTTCTGCCGTCGCCGCCGCCATGGGCCCAGATCATGACAGGGAGCGGGCCAGGGCGATTGGGCGTGCGGATGGTGATCTCGATGGTGCGGGGCGTGCCGGATACGTCGTTGTAGGTGACATTCGCCCGCGAGGTGGCGAACTCATATTCCTGCTGCTGGGTGTACAGGCAATTGGGAAATCCCGGGCATTCCACTTGGGCAAAGCCCGCTGCCGCCGTGACAAAGAAAATCAGCACGGTGTTCTTCATGGCTTCCATCGCTCCTATTTCCTCCGCCATTCGACGGCATTGCCGCTCGCCGGCTGGATCAGATCGTCTTGCAGCCAGGCGCGCGCCGTTGCAGCGCCGCGAACATGGGCATCGAGAAAGGCCAGCACCGACGCGCGCAGCCAGCGTTCGAAATTCGTGCAGTTGGCCGGCGCGATCCCGTCCGCCACGCAGGCGGCGGTGTCGAGTGAGGCGAGGAAGGCGCGCGACAAATCCACGCTCGGCACAAACATTTCGTACTTGTTGCCGGGCGGCATCAAATCGAAGGCGATGCGGCGGCGCGAGGGGGAATCTCCGAGAAAGCAGGCGCCGGTTGCGTTGCAGTCGTTATCTCCAGCCGAGGTGATGCCCAGGACCGGCCGTTCGACGGGGGTCCACGAAGTGAACGGCCGACCGAGATCGGTATCGAAGAAGCCGGACTGGAGCGGCCCCTGCGGTGAAAGCCCCACGAACGCGATTGGGCGTGGATCGGTGAAATCGTTCGCTTCGCGTGCCGTTCTGGCCGTGATCATGCGCCGTGCACCAGCCAGGCTGATGGCGGCATTGGCGCCTTCCCCATGGCCTGCGAGGGCGATCCGGTCAACAGCGATGCGGCCCCGCACCTCGGGCGGGCCATTGCTGTTTGTCTCCTCCAGCCAGTCGAGTACGCGCCGCAGATCCTGCGGACCGTCCCAGATCACCGGGTTCAGAAGTGGGCACTGGCCTTCCGGAACCTCCGCTGCGGAGCAGACGCGGACCATTTCCGCGTCCGTGCGCGGGGTGTGCGCGACGCTCACCGTCAGGTAGCCTGCCTGGACCGTCGCCACGCTCCATGAGGGCATGACCGCCTTCGCATCGCTGCCCGGTTGGCCGCCGGACCAAACCACTACCGGAAGCGCACCTTGCGCGGCAGCGGGGATCCGGATGTACATCTCTACCACTCGGGTCTGGCCCGCGATGTCCCGATAGGTGACACTGGCCTGGGTTTCATTGACGGGGCGGGCAGTACCCGGGCTGTACAGGCAACTGTCCGGGTAGGGGTTGCAGGCGGGCGGCAGCACCGGCTGAGCCATCGCCGCGGCGGTGTTTAACAGCAGCATCCACAAGAAACGCCGTTCCATACCTCCAACAACAATCGAGCGGGCGAAACGGAAGAAACGATTTTCATTGCGCCGGGTGTAACAAGGTGCTCGCCCGATCGCTCCTATTCGTGCAACAATTCAAAAAGGAAGTGCCCGCGCCCAGCCTCACAGGCTAATCCCGTAAGCCTGCTTCCGTTTTGAGGCAACCACAGAAACATGTTGTTTGGAGGAGCCAACCCATGAAGAAGTTCATCGGTGCCGCGCAAGCCGCTTTTTGGTGCGCCGCCTTGACCGTTCCATTGCACGCCCAATTGCTGTTGACCGGGCCCAACGCAATGTCATTCACCGCTACGGCGGGAGGCGCGAACCCGGCTGCGCAATCGCTGCTGGTGCGCCATACAGGCGATACCGCGAAGGCCTTCACCGTGGCCGTTTCCACGATTACGGGTGGCAACTGGCTGAGCGCCTCGGCCGGCAACGGCGCAACGCCGGCACGCCTGAATATTCTGGCGACGCCCCAGGGCCTCGGGCCCGGAGTATATAACGGGACGGTCCTGATCAACTCGGCGGGAGTGCCTTCGGCGCGCGTCGATGTCACGCTCAACGTGGTAAGCAGTTCCCAACTTTCGGCATCGCCCAGCACGCTCTCGTTCCTGCGCCAACTCGGCTCCGATGCCGGCGTGACGGACCAACTGATTTTTGTGAACAGCTCCGGTTCCCCCGCGACTTTGTCGGTGACGCCATCGACGACGGACGGCGGCTCGTGGCTGCAGGCGAGTGCGACGGCATCCACCACGCCCGGCGTAGTGGCGGTACGCATCAACCCGGCGGGACTGGCCGCGGGCAGCTATAACGGGTCCGTGGCCATCGCGGCGCAAGGGCTGGCGACGCTGACCGTTCCTGTATCGCTGACGGTGAGCAGTTCGCCTTTCCTGCAACTGGATTCGCCGTCTCTGAGCCTCGCGGCAGTGCGCACGGGGGCGGCGGTGACACAGTCCGTTACCCTGACTCCCAGCACGGGAGCGCTTCCTTTTACAGTGAACGTGTCCACCGCGAGCGGAGGCAACTGGCTGATCGTGACGCCGCTGAACGGTGCCGCGCCAGGGAATCTGGATGTCTCTGCCAACCCGAGCGGTCTGCCGCCGGGACTCTATTCGGGCACCATTCAACTCAGCGTACCTGGAGCGGCGAACCCCACCATCAACATCCCCGTTTCGTTTACTGTTACGGACTTTCCGGTGGTCAGCGTCAACCAGCGGTCCTTATCGGCAACAGTCTCGATTGATCCGACCAAACCGGCCTCGATCCAGGAACTGACCCCGATTCAGGTTTCCGCGACGACTGCCGGAACGACGTTCACCGTATCCACCACGACGCAGAACGGAGGAGCATGGCTTGCCGCCGGTCCGGCGAGCGGAGCCACGAACGGCACCGTCACCGCGGTGGTGGATGCCACTGGGCTTGCTTCCGGCACATACCGCGGAGCGATTCAGGTGAATGGCGCCGGCAACAGCGTCGTTGTTCCTGTTACGCTCACCGTCACCAGCAGTGCGCAACTGGTGGTGGATCCGCCCACGGTTACCTTCAATTTGCAGAAGGGCCAGACACCGCCATCGAATCAGGTGATCACCATCAACAGCACGGGCGCGGCGTTCGCTTTCCAATCGGCGGTTACTTCTATCACACCCGCCGGAGCCACCTGGCTGAGCGGTGGTGTCACCACCGGGACGACGCCATCCGCGCTGACGCTGGGGGTGAACTCCGCCGCGGCGGCAGCCTTGGCCAACGGCACTTATAACGCCACGCTGACATTCAGCGGACAGGCCGGCGTGAATCCGGCGCCGCCCACAAATCCCACGGTCAATGTGGTGTTGAATGTTTCGGACAACGCCCTGTTCAACGTCAGCCCGCAGACGCTCGATTTCGTGGTGCCGGTGAACAGCGCTCCTCCGGCGATTCGTCCGGTTGCGGTCACCGCCACGGACAACAGTTCGCGAGCTTTCACGGCCAACGCCACCACTTCTTCGGGAGGCAACTGGCTGCTGGTGGGACCCACGGCCGGCAACACGCCGACGAATCTCAATGTGCAAGTGGCGCCGCTCGGACTTGGGGTTGGCGTCTATGAAGGCACCATTCAGGTAAGCGTACCGACGCTCTCGGCGAATCCGCAGAGCGTACGCGTGCGGCTGATCGTGCAGCCGGCGGCCACCATCGCGGCTGCACCCGCATTGCTCTCCTTTACGCAAGCGAGCGGCGGAGCGCCTCCAGCCGCGCAGACCATCAACGTCACCAGCACGGGTACGGCGAACTTCCAGGTCACGACATCCACGGCGGGTGGCGGGGCATGGCTCAGCGTGAATCCCACGGGTGGTTCGGCGCCGGGGACGCTGAGCGTGTCGGTGAATGGTAGCTCGCTCGCCGCGGGCACCTACACGGGCTCCATCGGTATTTCGTCGTCGGACGTGAACAACGGGCCGGTGGTCATTCCAGTCACGTTTACGGTCACCGCTCCCGCTCTGACCCTCACTCCTGCCACCGTCACGCTGCTTGCGCCTCCGGGGTCGACGACTCCCGTGACGCAACTGGTGGCCGTGGCTGCCGGTACGTCGGCATTCGTGGCGCAGGCCAGCACCACCAGCGGCGGTAGCTGGCTCAGTGTGACGCCGCAGACCGGTACGGCTCCGGCCAACGTCACGGTTTCGGCGAATCCCACGGGACTGCCCGCGGGAACGTATCAGGGCTTCGTCACCTTTACGGCGGCCGGTGTGGCCAACAGCCCGCAGACGCTGCAGGTCACGCTGAATGTCGCTACCGCGCCGCCTCCGGGACGCCAGGTGCTCAGCCAGATTGCGGACGGCCAAGGGTGGAAGACCACCATCACGCTGGTCAATCTGGATACCGTGCCTGCCACCTTCACGCTCAATTTCTTCGCCAGCGACGGCAGTATTCTGCGGTTGCCGATTGAAGGTGAGACCGGGCGGCTGGAGTCAATCACACGCATCATCCCCGTGGGCGGATCGCGCACCATCATCACCGCCGGCACCGACAATGCGCTCTCGCAGGGTTGGGCCGAACTGAGCAGTTCGCAGCAGGTGAGCGGACTCGGCGTATTCCGCCAGCGCGTCGCCGGACGTCCCGATCAGGAAGCCGGCGTCCCGGTCACCACACCGGCATCACGCTTCGTTCTGCCCTACGACAACACGCAGGGCTTCGTTTCCTCGATGGCCCTGGTGAACACCAATGGTTCGCTGTCGCGCGCCATCAGCGCTACGCCTCGCGAAGAAGCGGGCAATACGCTGCTTGGCGATAGCGTCAACCTGCCGGCGCGCGGCCACACGGCGTTTGAAATGGCGCAGCGCTTCCCCTCGATGTCGGGACGCCGCGGCTCGGCGGAGTTCGTCTCCGCGGGCACGGATTTCTCGGCGCTCGGGCTGCGCTTCAACCCCGGCGGCGCGTTCACCTCGCTGCCTACGCTCGATGTTCCGCAAGCCGCCAGCGGGGCCCAAACCACTCAGGTGATCTCGCAGATCGCCGATGGCGGCGGCGAATGGAAGACCACGGTGACCCTGGTCAATCTCGACACCGTGCCCGCTCCGTTCACGCTGCGCTTCTGGCGCCAGCAGGGAACCAGCCTCACCGTTCCGATCGCCGGCGCCAGCGCCACGGACGTGATCGAAGGCACCATTCCCGTGGGCGGTACGCGCGTCATCGAAACGCAAGGTGGCGCAACGCCGCTCGTGCAGGGCTGGGCTGAACTCACCACCACTCGCCACATCGGCGGACTGGCTGTGTTCCGCCAGCGCGGCTCGGGCCGTCCCGATCAGGAAGCCGCGGTTACGCTCACTTCCCTCGGAACGCGTTTCATACTGCCCTTCGACAACACCGACAACTTCGTCACCTCGATGGCTCTGGTGAATGCCAGCGCCACCATCGGGGCCGCGGTCAATGTCGTCATTCGCGATGAAGCCGGTCAACAGATCGGCACGGATACCATTTCGCTCAGCGGGCGCGGGTACACCGCCTTCGAACTGCGCGAGCGGATGGCGTCCACGCGCAACCGCCGTGGCACGGCCGAGTTCACCTCCACCTCGCAGATCACAGGCCTCGGCCTGCGATTCAATCCGGGTGGGGCGTTTACTTCGTTCCCCGTGCTGAAGCGGTAACCGAGTCCTTCTCCAACAACCGGGCGGGCCACTGTGCCCGCCCATTTTTCTTTTTATGCGCCAGCAACACCAGTCCGATCCCCGTATTCTCAACCGGCGCACAGTGGAGCGCGATCATCGTGGCCTGCTCGATCATCTGCGAGCCGGTATGCGCGTACTGGATATCGGCTGCGGAACCGGTTCCATCACAGCGGGCATCGCACGCCTTGCCGGAGCCGGCGGCGAAGTGATCGGCGTCGACCG
>CALFYN010000070.1 GCA_937952345.1 uncultured Acidobacteriota bacterium | reverse complement strand
GCGAAGCCTTCGCGGGTGAGATTGAAGTTCTGCGCTTTGGCGATGCCGAAGTCCATCAGCCGTACGCGGCCGTTTTCATCGATGTGCAGGTTCTCGGGCTTGATGTCGCGGTGAACGATGTTGCGGGTGTGGACGTAGCCGAGGGCGCGCGCGGCCTGGAGCGCGATGTTGAGACGGGTCTTGAGGTCGCCGAGTTGGTTCTTGTCGATGGCGCCGCGCAAGTCCGTGCCGGTGAGAAACTCCATGACGATGTAGGGAATGCCGCCCAACTCGCCGTAGTCATGGATGCGGATGATATTGTCGTGAACGAAATTGCCGCTCATCTGCGCTTCGAGCAGGAAGCGCTTCTTGGCGTCTTCGTCGCGGCATCCCTCGGGGGTGAGGATTTTCACAGCCACGGTTCTGCCGAGCACCGTGTCGGTGGCTTTGTAGACCTGGGACATACCACCGCCGAGGAACTTCTGCAGTTCGTATTTCCCGAACATTTGCGGGAGTTGCATCATGTCCTAGCTCACGACCCTCAGCACAAGGCGAAGCATGAGGACCAGGATGACCATTCCGAAGATGACGCCGACGGCGACGATGCCGATGAACCATTCCTGGGTGCGGTATTGTGCGGGGAGGATCTGCATGAAGCCGGGCAGCGCATCCGGCGGCTGCGCCTGTGACGGAGGCATGTGAGGCGGCTGTGGCACCGGCGTCATGGCGGAAGGCCTGGTGATGGGGGCGCGCGGTGCGACGGGAGGCACGGGCGTATCCCACTTCGCGGATACGGGCGCCACCGCCGGGCCCAAGCCGGTCCGGTCCGGCGTTGCCGTAGGGGTCAACTCCTCCAGCATCCGCTCGAGTTCGACCATGATTGCGCCGAAGCCTTGAATGCGCTGTTGCGGCATCTTGGCGGTGCAGCGCTCGACCAACTCGACAATGCTCTGCGGAGCGCCGGCCTGGCGGAGAGGCTCCAGATTGAGCGGCTCCTGGAGAATCTGCATGAACACCTTGTCGATGGAATCGCCGCCGATGGGCTTCGTCCCGGTGAACAACTCAAAGAGCAAGATGCCGAAGGCGTAGACGTCGACGAGGGGAGTGACCTGCTGGCCAAGCACCTGCTCGGGAGCCATGTAATAGGGCGTACCCAAGGTGAAGCCGACGCGGGTCAGAGCGACGTTGTGTGACTTGGCGATGCCGAAGTCCATCAGCTTGACGCGCGATTGCAGATCGAGGTGAATGTTGTCGGGTTTGATGTCGCGGTGGATGATGCGCTTGGCGTGAATGTAATCGAGCGACCGCGAGACCTGGAGGGCGATGTTGAGCTTGCTGCGCAGATCGCCGGTGTGCTCGTTTTTGATGGCGTCGCGCAGGCTTTCGCCGCGCAGGAACTCCATGATGATGAACGGGCGACCCTGGTCTTCGCCGAAATCGAAGACGCTGATGATGTTGTCGTGAGTAAAGCTGCCGGCGGTGCGGGCTTCCTGCAGGAAACGGGCTTTGGTTTCGGGGTCGGCGCAGCCCGACTCGGTGAGGATCTTCACGGCCACAGTTCTACCGAGTACAGTGTCCTGCGCGCGATAGACGTGACTCATGCCACCGCCGAGAAACTCCTGCAACTCGTATTTTCCGATCCTTGCCGGTAGATCCATGGATGCTCACTCTCAATTCTACTTCGTTGCCACGGTTGCGATACAACGCAAGCCGCGCATGAAGTCGCGGTCGAAGACCGCGGGTGCGCCCTGCAGATCGACGGAGAACCGGGCGTTGGCGATTTCGCGATTCCCCTGGCCGCCACGAACGGGCCAGGTGAGTTGCGTGATGTTACCCTGAGCGCTGACCTTGGCATCGACGAAGAAGCGGAAGATGGCCCACAGGCTCTGCTGCTGGAAGGCGGGGCTTTCGTTGTATTCGAAGGCCACTGTATGAGGGCCTGCCCAAGTGAAGCTGACTGGGCCGCCGCCGATACGGGCGGCTTTACCATCGACGCTGATGCTGCCCGAACGGGCCTGGGTGTTGTTCAGAAGCAAATCGACACCATTCACAGTAATGGTGTAGTTCAACTTGGGATCGTTTCCACCGCGGTAGAACGCTTCCGATAATCGCGCAACCTGGTTGAAGAAATTGACGAAGGCCGGGTTCAAGGTAACGCCGGCTCCGGTGGAAACGTAGGAAGCGCCTTGTTTCTGGAGGAACTGCTTGAGCGACTGCTCATAGAATTGCCAGAATTTGCCGGTGCCCGGGCGCAGCAGATCGTTCAACTCATTGATCTGCACTTCAGGGGCAGCGCCGGGGTTGAACGGGAACTTGTTGGTGAGGACGTTGAACTGCTGGCACATGGCAGCGCCGCCGGCGTTGAGCATCTTGGCGGGGCTGAAGAGTCCTTCGGTGCTGCGGATGGGCGCTTCGAGAATGCGCATCAGCGTTTGATCGAGGCGGCCTTCGGTATCCTGGCCGGGGAAGGCGGCGACGGCGCGCGTCTGGCCCAAAGCATCCTGAGCGCGCATGACGGTGGATTGCGCGGCGGCCTGATCGGGAGGAGACTGCTTGGAAGCGGCATCGACGGCGATTTGCAGATTGCTCAAGCCCGTTGTGTAGGGCCGGTTCTTGTCGGTGATGTAGGCGCCCTCGGCGGGCGGGACGATGACGCGGGCCCATTCGAATGCTTTGCGCACCTTTTCCGCATAGGGGCTGTCCTTGGGGACATCGACATTGGTGTGCCAGCTTCCCAGGCCGATCAAGGCGAGGATTGGCGCGCGGCCGTCGGAATGATGCAGCAGCTTGGCGGCCGCATCGGCGGGGCCGGAGTAATCGACGACTCGGGTGATGTTGAAGTAGTCGCGCCATGCTTTGATGTAGTCGGCGGTGTAGCGCTCACGCAGCATTTGGTCGAGGTTTTCGGGGACTGCCGCTTCGGATTTGTACTTGCTGCTCATGAGCACCCATTCCTCGCCGCCGAATTTTTTGCCGCGATCGTTGAAGGCGGCCTGCATGAACTCCCAGCCTTTCTTGGTGAAGGCTCCGCGGATATCGCGGCTGTTGACCACGACGGCTGAGGATCCGGCGTACTGGCGGTTGAAATTGACGGACGGGTTCTTCTTGTCGGCTTCGGCGAGCATGGCGTTGTAGAAGCGGTCGAAGCCGCTGAACAAGGCGAGATAGCGCCGTGCGGCATCGACCGCGGCGGCATCATTCTTGTTGGAGAAGGGATTGCCGTTTTTGAGATCGCCGCCGTAGAAGAGGAATTGGGTTTCGGCGAGCGCTTTGCGTTCATCGCCGATTTCCGCTTCGCGCTTCTCGGTCCAACGGGCGCTGAGTGTGTCGCGCAGGAAGGCGTCCTCACCTTGGCCGGAGCTGCGTTCCCAATCGGAGG
>CALFYN010000069.1 GCA_937952345.1 uncultured Acidobacteriota bacterium | reverse complement strand
CGCCGAACATGGCCTCGTACGCGAAAGCACTCCCTATTTCGAAACCGCCGTCGCTACAGACAGGCCTGCCTTGGAAGCGCTCAATAACTACGCCGGCGTTCTGCTCGAACGCGGTGAGTGGGAAGCTGCCGAACGTTTGCTGATTCGCACCCTGACGCTGTATCCGAAGCAATCCGACGCCATGGCCAATCTCGCCACGCTGCGGCTGAAGCAATCGCAGCACGGCGCGGCGCGCGACCTCTTCCGCCAGGTGTTGGCCGCCCAGCCCGACGATGCTTACGCGCAGCACGGCCTTGGTTCCGCGCTATTCGCGTTGAAGGATCTCGGTGGCGCCCGCGCTGCATTCGAGCAAGCGCTGCGGTTCGCTCCGGACAACGCCGGCTACCGCTATAGCTTTGCTTCCGCGCTTGCCGCATCGGGTGAGTTCGCCGCTGCTTTGCGCGAATTCGAAGCGGTCCGCGAAGCTCAGCCGGATTCGGCCGAACTCGCCGGCAACCTCGGCATACTCTACGTAGAAACGGGTGACCTCACCAAAGGAGAAGCCGAATTTCGACGTGCGCTCCGCCTCGCCCCCAAAGACGTGAACGCGCATCTCAACCTCGCCATGCTCTACGCACGAATGGGCAACAAAGCCGAGGCCCAGCGCCTGTTGCAGCAAGCGCTCATTCTGCACCCCGGCCACCCACAAGCCACCGCCATCCTCGAAAGCCTGCGCTAACCCCAGTAGGGTTCATCCTTCTCCATCAATGACCGTATGTGATCCTCGTTCGGCACAAACCCCAACCCCGGCCCCTCTGGCACGGTGAGGAAGCTCCCCTTCACCACCGGGGCGCCGATCGCCGACATCTTCTCAATCGCTCCGCCGGGCCTGCCCAGTGCGCTTTCCGAACGGTAGAAGTTGTGAATCGCCGATGCGAAATGCGCGCTCGCGTAGCACAGAATCAGGCTGCCCACATTGTGCAGAGCCAGCGGTATGCGGCTGGTCTGCGCGTAGTCGGCGATCTTCTTCGTTCCCGTCAAGCCGCCCGAAAAAGCCAGATCGGGATGGATGATGTCCACTGCCTGCGCATCCAGAAAGGGCCGGAACTCGCGTAGCATCTCCAGCTTCTCTCCAGTCAGAATCGTCAGCCGTGTCGAACGCCGCAAGGCGAGCCAACCTTCGCTGAACATCACCTGCATCGGGTCTTCGTAGAACAACGGGTTGTACGGTTCAATCGCCTTGGCCACCTGAATCGAACTCGGCGTATCCATCTCGCCATGGCAGTGCAGCGCGATGTCGATGGCGTCGCCCGCCGCTTCCTTCACATTGCGAAACGCCTGCCCGACCTTGCGCACCTGCTCCGTGCTGAGCGTAACTGCTTCGCGAAAGCCCTGAATTCCCGCGACGCGGAAGAACAGCATCTTGAAGGCCGTGAATCCTTCCGGCGCCGCTTTCACTCGATCCACCCACGCACGGCAGGAAGCCGCGTCGAATGGATCGAATCCGCCCGCGTGCGAGTACAACTGAATCTTGTCGCGGAACGGACCGCCCATCAGATAGTTCACCGGCTGCCCCGTTATCTTGCCGGCCAGATCCCAAAGCGCGATGTCGATGCCACTAATCGTCGGGATGTGCGGCCGATAAGTGTACATGCGCGTCGTCATGTCATGGAAGTGCTTCTCGATCGACAGCGGATCCTGTCCCATCAGCATTCCGTTGGCGATGATCTGCTGGATGCGCGCACGAGCCATCGGCCCTGTTGCGCCCGCTTCGCCATACCCCGTCAACCCTTGATCGGTTTCAATCTTGATGAGGCAGTTGCCCGCGATGCCGCGCACCTGCATGGCTTTGATCGCGGTGATCTTCACCTTCTTGCGCTGCTGCGCCGCCAGTTGATGGAAGTGAGCCATCCACGCTCCGGCAGGCAGCGCCAGGGCGCGGCGAGTCAATGTTCGATAGGAGTTCATGGCAAAGTTATTCTACTTGCGGATGAGGATCGCCAGCGCGCGTTGTGATGGAACCTCCACGGACTTGCCGTCATATGTTTCCCGGATCTGTGAGAACTCGCCAACCTTGAAGGACTTCGCATGGAACACCACCACGTCCGATGAATTCACCACATCCACCATCGGGCGCTTGTCTGAGGTGACCACATTGCCGTTCACCCCATAGATGCGCACATCGCGCGAGTCTTCCACCGCCAGCGGAGTATTGCCTGTTCCGACTGCGACTCCGCTGCCGTATCCATGCGGTGCTGCTTCCACCTTTAGATAGTAGATGCGCACGTTGCTCGCTCCGTGAATCAGCGATTGCGGATTGGTGCGGATGCGCTCCACGTTCAGCGAGTAGAAGGACACCGGCTGTTTCGTTCCTTCGACACGGAAGCCGCGGCCAATGCCCGTCACGCCGCAGAAACGGCCGCCTCCATTCTTCGATACGATCAGTTGCCCCGGCGCCATCAGCAGCACGCCGCGGCCCGCGGTCCACTCGACGCGCCCGCCGAGCGAGAGGAATGTGAGGCTCACCTGAGCCGTTGCATCATCGGGCATCGTGATCACGGGTTGCTCCATGCGCAACGCAGACAGCGAGCGATGCAACCCGAACAACGCCGTGCGCGGGCCAAGCGCGAGAGGCTTCGTGATGCGGTACGCGCCCTTCGGAAGGAACAGCTTGTCGTGTTTGCCGATTGCACTTTGCAAGGCCTCGGTGTCGTCAGTCGTCCCATCGCCCTTTACGCCCAGCGACCGCACGTTCACTGCGTCCTTGTCTTCAAAGGATGGATTGCGGCTCCAATGCCGCGCATGCAGGTCTTCATAGCGCGGAGCCGGCACACCCTCGGTCCAATCCGCCACCTCGCCGGCATCGCTGGTGACCCCGTCGATGCATGCCACCGAATCCTGCGTGCCTGCCACGTAGCGGTTGACTCGCGTCCATCGCGCCGGGGTCGCGATCTGCTTGCCTTGCTCCTTGACCGCGGTCACCCCTTGCAGATGGCAGTTCTCCAGCAGCATGTTCACGCGCCGGCCTCCTGCAAACAACGTGCCCGGCTTGCGCAGCCGAATCACGCAGTCGATGAGACTCACCGCCGTGAGTGCTTCGTTCATCGTCAGGTCAACGGCTACCGGCGCGGCGGTGTCGATGCGGCAACCCACCAGCAGCATAGGCGGGCTCTTCGAGGCGTGCGACACAGGGGCCCTCGTCTGGTCCGTGAAGACGCAGCCACACAGCATCGGAAAGCGGCACTCGGTTCCCGACAGCAGCCCGTATTGCCCGCCGCGCACTTCGATGTTGTACGTGCCGCCGCCCTGGCCGGGGCAATTGTTCATCCCCGCGAACGCACCCTCGGCAAGGATGGTGCAGTCCTGCAGTGTCGCGCCTTGTGACCCCGTGTGGCGAATGCCCACCGCGCCGGCATGGCCACGCACATCGATATCAATGCCGCGGAACGTGTGGCCGAAGGAGATGTTCGGTTGCTCCTTGCCCCACTCGGGTTCTTCCTTCCCCTCGGCATCGTTGCGCGTCTGCGCCCAGATGTAGACTGCGTTCTTCGGCTTCGATGGATCGTCGAAGCCCTTGGCATCCTTGGCGAGTTGCAGCACCGGGCGCTTGCCCGCCGTCGAGCCCATCAGGATGCACGTGCGGTTCGGGATGTCCCAATACGATTGCCGCATGCTGTCGGTGAAGCGCGGCTTGGGCAGCTTCTGCACCGGCTGCTCGCAGGAGATCGTATCCGAGATGCGATAGGTGCCCGAAGGGAAGAAGCACACCAACTGGCGGTCGCGCGCATCATTGACGGCGCGTTGGATGGCGGCGGTGGAATCCTTCTTTCCCGTGGGATCGGCTTGGTAGGGTGCCTTTGTGACATCGAGGCAACCCAGGTCGAGGAGCGTATCGGAAGTCGGCTGCCCATGGGCGCTGGGAATCGCCAGGGACGCAGCCATACCGCCGAGGACAGTGCGGCGATGCATGCCCCCAGTGTAGTCTCTCGCCACGATGCAATGCTCTAGAATTATTGGTAATGGCCCGCCTCTGGCCCCTTATCTTCATTAGTGCGCTCGCCCTGGCTGACTCCGGCGTGATTATCCCCGGGGACAAGCCCGAGCCCGATCCGAAAATCCTGTCGCTTGCCGAGATGGATATCGATGTCCTCATCGACAATCAGGTGGCGCGTGTGCGCATCCAGCAGATCTTCCAATCGCATGTCGGCGGCAACCTCGAAGGCCGCTATCTGATCGCGCTGCCGTCGCGCTCCTCGGTGTCGGACTTCGCCGTGTGGGACGATGTCGTGCGCATCCCCGGAGTGATCCTCGAACGCCGCCGCGCCGAGGAGATCTACGAGAACCTGCGCTGGCAGTCGATTGATCCGGGGCTGCTGCAGCAAGGTGAGCGAGGCGAAGACGAAGCGCGGCGTAACGCGGTCTTCTCGGCGCGGATCGTGCCTATCCCTGGCTACGGCACCAAGCGCCTGGAGATGCAGTATCACGAGACGCTGCCCGTCGAAGAACTGCAATCGTTCTTCGCCGTGCCGCTGCGACCCGATGCCTATCGTGTGCAGACCGCGGGACGGCTGTCGATCCGATTCGAACTGCGGTCCCGGCATGCGCTCAAAGACTTTCAACCCGCCGGGACGCTCTATCCACTGCGCATCGAGGAGCGCACGGCGAACCGCATCCGCGGTTCCTATCAAGGAACGAATGTGAACCTCAGCGAGGACTTCGCCGTGAAGTGGGCGCTCGATGGGGGCAGGGAGAAGCTAGAGTTATTGACCCATCGCCAGCCGCAGGACAGCGGGTTCTTTCAAGCCTCGCTGCTGACCGCGCCGGTGAGTGCGACGCTCGAGCCGCGCACGGTGCTGGCGTTGTTCGATACCTCGCTCTCGATGCAGACCGAGAAGCTGGAGCGAAGCTTTCGCGCATTGGAATCGCTGTTGCGCGGGCTGAAGCCGCAGGACAAGTTCAGCCTCATTCTCTTCAACACGGAGGTGAATGCGTTGCAGACCGCGCCTGTGGCGGCTACGCCGCAGGCTGTCGATGCGGCGCTCGCGGCGGTACGCACGATGCGCCTGCGCGGCGGCACGAACCTGCAAGGGGCGCTCGAAGCGGCGCTGGCGCAATCGAGCGGGAGGAACACGTACCTCGTGCTCATCGGCGATAGCGGATCTACGAAAGGCATCGTACATAACGGCAAGTTCGCCGCGTGGTACAACGCACGCTGGCAGCAGGTGGCCGAGGCGGCGCGTCCACACACCTACATCTTCGGAGTCGGCGATGATGCGAACCTCCCGCTGCTGAAGATGCTGGCGCGGAACAACGGAGTCATGGAATGGGTGCGCTCCACCGAACCCATCGACTTCAAGCTGCAATCGTTTCTTTCGAAGGTGGGGCGGCGGCCTATCGAAGGCTTGTCGCTGCGTGCCGAGCCTGCCAACAACTTCGACATGATCTACCCGCTCGAAGAGACGACCTTCCCCGGATCGCTGGCCGCCTGGGTGGGGCAATACAAGCGCCCCGGACAGGCGACGTTCCGCGTGGCCGCGCAGCAGGCATCGGTGAACCTGCCGGCGCAATCGAGCGAGCATGAGCATCTGCCTCGGACGTGGGCTCGGGCTCGCGTCGATGCGCTGCTCGACAAGATGGAGCGTGATG
>CALFYN010000068.1 GCA_937952345.1 uncultured Acidobacteriota bacterium | reverse complement strand
CACCCCGTCATCCAGCGCAAACACCACCCGCGTATACGCCGTGCGAGCTCCATTCACCAGCAACTTCCCCGTCATCCCCAGATGCACCGTCAACACCCCGCCCGCGCACTCCAGCACCACGCTCTTCCCATGCCGCCGCACACTGCCGATTCGCTCCCCCTCCAACCCCGCAAGCCCCGTCTTCACCACTAACCCCGCCACCACATCCACACTCGTCACCACGCGCCCCGTCAACCGCGGCGCAAGGTCCCGCACAATCGTCTCTACTTCGGGTAATTCCGGCACTTAGTCAATATCAACCAAAATATCTTCCCCCTCCACCTTCACCGGATACGTCGCCACCGCGATGCTCGGATTATAGTCGTGCTGCCCCGTGGTGCAATCAAACTCCCACGCATGCCACGGGCATACCACCATCTTTCCATGCAGCGCCCCCTGCCCCAACGGAGCATTGCGATGCGGGCAAACCCCTTCAATGGCATGAAACTCGCCACCGACATTGCAAAGAGCGATCGATTTCTCTTCAATCAAAATCTCTGTGAGCCCTCCCGGAGGCAACTGGCCCACAGTACAGACCGGACGAAAAGCCATACTACAATTAACCTACCATGCGCCCTGTTCTGCCCCTTTTGATCGCCACAATCCTCCTCTCCTCCTGCGCCCGCGAACACAAGACCATCGTCGGCGTTGTCCCCAAGGGCGCCAATCATATCTTCTGGCAAACCGTCCACGCCGGAGCCATCAAAGCCGCCCAGGAATACGGCTTCGAAATCGAATGGAACGCCCCCACCCTCGAAATCGACTCCAGCCGCCAGATCGAAATCGTCGATTCCATGGTCAATCGCAAACTCGCCGGTATCGTCCTCGCCCCCGTCGACAAGAAAGCCCTCGTCGCCGTCGTCGAGCGTGCCGCCAAAACCGGCGTCCCCGTCTCCATCTTCGATTCCGGCATCGACACGCAGCAGCGCATCTCCTTCGTCGCCACCAATAACGAAGAAGGCGGACGCATGGCCGCCCGCCGCCTCGGCGAAGTCATAAAGGGCAAAGGCAAAGTGGTCGTCATCGGCTTCATGCCCGGCAGCGCCTCCACCATGGAGCGCGAACACGGCTTCCAGGACGAAATGCGCACCAAATTTCCCGACGTCAACATCGTCGGCCTCCAGTTCGGCATGGCCGATCGCGCCAAAGCCCTCGCCGTCACCGAGAACGTCCTCACCGCACACCCCGACCTCGCTGGCCTCTTCGCCGACAACGAATCCAGCTCCGCCGGAGCCGTCCAGGCCCTCAAATCCCGCAACGCCAAGAGCGTCAAAATGGTCGCCTTCGATGCCTCCGAACAACTGATCGCCGACATGAAAGCCGGCTGGATCGACTCCATCGTCGTCCAGAACCCCTTCAAAATGGGCTACGAATCCACCAAGGCCATCGGCATGCACCTCAAGGGCGAAAAGCCCCCCGCCACCATCGATTCCGGAGCCACGCTCATCACCCCGCAAATCCTCGAAAATCCCGAAATCAAAGAACTCCTATTCCCCGATATCCAACGTTATTTAACCCCGCAGCCCCACTAACTCACCGCAGCGATAATCCGCCGTCCACCGCCACAGTCTGCCCCGTCGTGAAGTTGCTGCATTTCAGAAAGCCCACCACCGCTTCCGCAATCTCCGCCGCCGTCCCGTGCCGTCCCGCCGGAGTAGCCTTCACCATCGCCTCTGCCCGCTCATCCAATTCCCCGAACCGGATCACTCCCGGAGCAACCGAATTCACCGTAATATCCGGAGCAAACGCCTTCGCCAGCGCCTGTGTCAGCATAATCACCCCGGCCTTCGACGCACAGTAGTGCGCATGCTCCGCCCACGGCCGCAGCCCGCCCAGCGAACTGATGTTCACGATATGCCCGCCCCCGTTGTGCCGCATCAGCCGCGCCGCCTGCTGGCAGCAGAAAAACGTCGCTTTCAAATTCACCGAGTGAATGAAATCCCAATCCGCCTCGGTCACATCCAGCGGATGAAACCGCGTAAATCGCGCCGCATTATTCACCAGCCCATCCAGCCTCCCGAATTGCGCATGCACCTCGCCAAACATCCGCTCAATCTCCGGCACCTGTTCCAGGTTCGCCCGCACCACTGCCGCCGCCCCGCAATCAGTCGCCGTCTGCCGCGCCTCCTCATGCGATTCGTGGTAATGCACAATCACCCGTGCACCCTCCTCCGCCAGCCGCAATGCAATCCCGCGCCCGATGCGCTTCGCCGCGCCGGTCACCAGAATCACTTGTCCATTCAGATCAGACCGTTGGTTCATGCACTTCCACCTCGTCTGGATCAACGCCCTCCACCGGCGGTTCCGGCAGCCGCCCCTTCCATTCCAGAGCCAGCCAGTACAGCGCCGTCATGGAACTGAGCACGCCGCTCCACACTCCAATCGTCCGCGGACTCTGCGTTTCACTCGCAATCCCCGCGCCCGTCATCGACAACATCATTGTCCCCCAGGTCAGCGTCTCCAGGGTCGAAAACACCCGCCCCCG
>CALFYN010000067.1 GCA_937952345.1 uncultured Acidobacteriota bacterium | reverse complement strand
CCAGTTGCCGAACCAGAGGAGCGCGACGATCCAGAAGAGTTCGAGCAGAAGAATGCGGGCGGTTTCGGGCCAGGACATTCTGCCGAGGTAGATCATCATGGGCGTGTATCCGATGTGTTCAAAGGGGAGCATGGAACTGACGGCGCGCAGCGGGGCGGGGAAGAGCGTGAGGGGGACGAGCAAGCCGCTGAGGAGTTCCTGCATCCAGAATTTGAAGCGGAGCAAGCCTTGAATGCTGGTGAGAGAGATGGCACAACTGCCGACGATGAAATTGATGGCGGCGACGAGCAGGACGCTGCCGGCGAGCGAAAGAAGGAATGCGGCGGCGTGGGCGATGCCAGGCGGCGGATTGATGGGGAAGATGAGGGCGAGCACGATGGTGGTGGGAACGGCGAGGAGAATGGAGCGGAAGGCGGCTTCGCCGAGGGCTTTGCCGATGTAGGTGAGCGGCAGGTTGACGGGGCGCATCATGGTCATGCTGACCTTGCCTTCCTGGATGTCGCTGGCCATGTCCCAATCGATGTTGTTGAAGTAGAGCGAACGGATGATCCAGCCGACGGTGACGTAGGTGATCATTTCATCGAAGCGGAATTCGCCGAAGGTTTCGCGTCCGGCGAAGATGGCCTTCCAGAGGAAATAGTAGACGGTGACGCTGAGGAAGTAATTGATGACGCCGGTGTAGTAGCGCAGGCGGTAGGCGAGCATGTCAAGGAAGCCGATGCGTGCGAAGGCGTAGAGGACTCGTGCCGTCATGAGTGTGTGAGGGCGGAGCCCAGGTAGATCTCTTTTACGACTTCGTCGATGGATTGTTCTTCGATGGCGATGTCGGTGACTTCGACGGAGTTGAGGACTTTGCGGATGACTTCGGCGGTGGAATGGCGGTCGCGCGCGAAGTGGAGGCGGATGGAGAGATCGCTGAGGCGTTCGGCGGTGACTCCGGGGAGCGGGAGGGCTTCCAGGCGCTGGGCCTGCTCGCGGTCCCTGAGTTCGAAGCGGACGGTATTTTCGCGCCAGAGGCGGCGCTTCAGTTCGATGAGCGGGCCATCGAAGAGGAGCTTGCCTTTGTCGATGACCATGAGGCGGGCGCAGAGCTCTTCGATGTCGGCGAGGTCGTGGGTGGTAAGGAGGATGGTGGTGCCGCTTTCGCGATTGACCTGTTTGAGAAATTCGCGGATGCGGTCTTTGGCGACGATGTCGAGTCCGATGGTGGGCTCATCGAGGAAGAGGATGGGCGGGTTGTGGAGGAGGGCGGCGGCGACATCGCAGCGCATGCGTTCGCCGAGGCTGAGCTTGCGGACGGGGGTGTGGAGATACTTGCCGATTTCGAGGACCTCATCGAAACGGCGCATGCGGGCGGCGTAATCGGCGTCGGAGACGTTGTAGATGTTTTTGAGGAGGCGGAAGGATTCGACGACGGCGATGTCCCACCAGAGTTGGGTGCGCTGGCCGAAGACGGCTCCGATGGTGCGTGTGTATTTCGCGCGCTGGTTAAAGGGGAGATAGCCGTTGGAGACGACACTGCCGCTGGTGGGCATGAGGATGCCGGTGAGCATCTTGATGGTGGTGGATTTGCCGGCTCCGTTGGGGCCGATGTAGCCGACCATTTCGCCGGCAGGAATGGCGAAGGAGATGGAGTCGACGGCGCGGACGGTGGTGTATTGGCGGAAGAAGAGATTGCGGAGCGCGCTGGCGATGCCTTCGCCGCGCTGGAAACTGCGGAACTCTTTAACAAGGTCCGCAACTTCGATCAGCGCCGGCATGGTTAATTCAAGAAGTAGGTCCGGTATAGAGTGTCCCGCTGCTTGGGGAGGAAGCCTGCGTCGCGGATGATGCGGCGGAGTTCCTCTTCGTTGGCGCGATTGCGCGCGCCGGCGGCGGAGACGACGTTTTCTTCAATCATGATGCTGCCGACATCGTTGCCGCCGAAGCGGAGGCCGAGCTGGCAGGTTTTCAATCCCTGGGTGACCCAGGAGGACTGGACGTTGATGATGTTCTCAAGATAGAGCCGCGAGATGGCGAGCGTCTTGAGGTATTCGACGGCGGTGGCTTCCTGTTTGACGAAGCGTCCGAGGGAGGTGTTTTCGCGCTGGAAGGACCAGGGGATGAAGGCAGTGAAGCCGCCGGTTTCTTCCTGGATGCGGCGCACGGTTTCGAGGTGATTGACGCGCTGTTCGATGGTTTCGCCGCAGCCGAACATCATGGTGGCGGTGGTGCGCATGCCGAGGCGGTGGGCTGTGAGATGGACGTCGACCCATTCCTTCGTGCTGCACTTGAGGCGGCTGATGCGGTGGCGCACGGCGTCATCGAGGATTTCGGCGCCGCCGCCGGGGATGGAATCAAGGCCCGCGTCGCGGAGGCGGGCGATGGTGTCGGAGAGCGAGATGCCGCTGACTTCGGCGATGTTGGTGACTTCGGGGGCGGAGAAGCAATGCATATGCACGCGCGGGAACTTTTGCTTGATCGCGGTGAGCATGTTCTCATACCATTCGATCTTCAGTTCCGGGTGCAGGCCGCCCTGCATGAGGACGCCGGTGCCGCCGAGGTCGACCGTTTCCTGGATCTTTTCGAGGATGGTTTCGATGGGCAGGACGTAGCCTTCGGCGTGGCCCATGGGGCGGTAGAAGGCGCAGAAGCTGCAATATTCGGTGCAGAAATTGGTGTAATTGATGTTGCGATCAATGATGTAGGTGACGACGCCTTCGGGGTGGAATTTGCGGCGCAGGGCGTCGGCGGACATGCCAATGCCGATGAGGTCGTCGTTCGAGAACAGATCGCAAGCTTCGCGGTGAGTCATCATACAGACACGTTGTGAATCGCGTTGTGCGCGGTATCTTTCAGGTTATCCAATTCGCGGGCGTAACGGAGATAGAGGCGCATGCCTTCGTAGTCGCGGCCGTTTAACTCGAGGGCGATGTGGTGAGTGAGGTAGGTGCGGCCGAGATCGATGGGGATGTTGCGGGGCGGGCATTCGGCGGCGAGCACTTCGTCGAGGTGTTCGAGGCCGTAGCGGCAGGATGCGGCGAATAGATCGGCGAGAGAGGGGTGGAGATGTTCGGGGCGGCCGGCCCAAAGGGCGAAGACCATGGGGAGGCCGGTGTAGCGGACCCATTCTTCGCCGAGGTCGAGGACGGCATAGGTGGTGG
>CALFYN010000066.1 GCA_937952345.1 uncultured Acidobacteriota bacterium | reverse complement strand
GTGTGCGCATCAAACAAATCATCAGCAAGGAGGAACGGCTGCGCACGCTGTACTAGGAATCGCCATGAACCCCACGCTTCTCACTCTGATTCCCTACCTGGTTGGCATCGCCGGGCTGGGAACCGCTCTGTTCCTGTTTCTCCAACTGAAAACGATGCAACTCGAATTTCAAACACGCTGGAACAAACGCCAGCAGCTCCTGCAGTCGGAACTGGGCAAAACACGCAGCCTCGTGCAGGAACTGGCGCAGCGGGTCGAAGAAGCCGAACGGCGCGCGGAGATTTCCGGCGCGCCGTCATCCGAACTCAAAGGAATCAATCTCAACCGGCGTACGCAAGCGATGCGGCTGTTCCGCCGCGGCGAATCCGCCGCTCAAGTCGCCTCCAGCCTCGGGCTACCACAATGCGAAACCGAGTTGCTGCTGAAGGTCCACCGCATTCTCAGCGCGAATGCCGCCGCCGCGGCAACGAATCAGAACTGAAATTCCGGGTTGCGAACCGTGCGCCCGCGCGGCCGTTCCTCGGATTCGCTTGCCACCGCCACCTGGAGAGCCACTTCTTTCTTCTCCCTGATGACGGTCACCGGCACCGGCTTCTTCTCCGATGCCCGCAGCGCGCGGGTGACTTCGGTGGGGGAAGAAACCTCCTTGCTATCCACTTTCACGATGACGTCGCCGGCGCGGATACCCGCCTTCTCCGCCGCGCTGTCCTTCGACACCGATCGCACCAGCACGCCTTCCTTCACACCGAAAAACTCAGCCAACTGCGGGTTCAGTTCCTCCGCCTCCACGCCCAGCAGCCCACCCCGCCAGTTCAACACGGGCCGTGGCAACTCGCTCGTCCGCCATTCCGGAATTTGCGGTATCGCGATCTGCATATCCCCGACAGTCATGGAGCGCATCTTCTTCGACTCGATGGTTGCCGACACATTCACCGGCTGCCCGTTCCGATGCACGAGCATTCTCACCTGCCGCCCGGAAGGAGTTTCGCGCACCAAACGGATGAACTGGTCGATCCCCTCCACACGCTGGCCCTGATACTCCAGCACCACATCCTGCGCCTTCAGACCGGCCTTTGCCGCGGGGCTGTCATCCTCCACACGCGTGATTTCCACGCCATGCTCATCGCGCAGCTTCAAAGCCTTGGCGCGCTCTGCATTCACCTCGGCCACCGCCACTCCCAGAAAACTCTGATTCCGCGGAGACATCATGAGCAATCTCGGCTTTTCCTCGGACTTCTGCGCGCGAGCGCCGGGAACCGCCACCGCCAAGCCAAACACCGCTGCCGTCACAATCAGCCATTCATTCCACCGCATAAGAATCCGTCCTCTCCTTGAATCCACAAATGAGTTATTCGTGCCGTTTCAGGTGAATAATCCCGCCGGATGCGGAAAGCCGCAGTACGGGCCCTCCGCCGTTGATTGCGCCTTGCGCGGCCAGCGGCCTGCCAATCGACGGTAGCCGCAGTACGCGAATCTCGGGAAATTCCGAATAGATCCGCGCCATCGCTCCGGCTGCCTCGTTTTCCGCCTGAACGGTTACCGAAATATTAGACGGAAGCACCACCGTAATGTCACCCGCACTCGTGTTGAGATAGGAATCGCGAATGTGTTCCGGAGCAATGCCGGCGACGATATTCCCCATGGTTGTTGCCGCCCGCAAACGTCCCGAGACCCAATCGAGACGGATCGGGCCGCCAGCCGAGTCACACTCCGCACCGCGCGCCGAACCGATATGAATCGCCCCGCCGAAGGTATTGGCGCGGACGTTGGCATCGGCGTGCCCAATCTCCACCAGACCACCGCGCGTGCGCGCCTCCACCGGAGCGTATGCCCTCTCCACCTGGATATTGCCCCCTCCGGTCACCGCCGAAACGGGGCCCATCGCCTCGCCGACGAACACCTCGCCCCCGGCGGTTTCCAGCACGGCGCCCGAGCCCGCGCCTTCGACACTGATGCCACCTCCGCCGGATTGCACCCGGATCGCGCCCGCCACTCGCCCCAGGCGCACCTCGCCGCCTCCAGTCCAGGCCGTCAGGCCACCGGCGATGCGGTCCATGCGCAGTGAGCCGGCCCGGGCATGAACGCGCACGGCGCCACTCAGATCAAAGGCCGACACGGTGCCATCCATCACCTGAATGGCCGTCTCCTCCAGCGACCGGGGTACGCGCAGTTCCACCTCAGAGACCACCGGCGTGCTCTGCTGGGGAACCACCAGCACGGTTCTGCCCGTGACCAGGGAATATCGGATTGCGGGCGCCGAAAGCATGGCCTTGGCGGTTTCGAAATCCCGAGCCCGCACCCGTCGCTTCACTACGTAGTGGATGTCGTTTCGCGCGGCGCCGAGCGCCGACACGCGCCCCGGAGCCACCACCGTCAACCCCGCCTTCGCCGGAGCAGATCCTTCATCGATGCGCACCCAATCTCCGCCCTCGCGGACGATCCGGTAAGACGGCTCGGGCGGGCCGGCGGCAAACATCGACACCAGCAAGAGCAGGACTGCATGCATCGTCAGAATGTCTCCACCGACGCATTGGCCTCACGCAACGCCTTCAGCGTCTTTTGCCGGATATAAGGATTGCTCTCCCGCACGATGACCTCCTGCAAGGCCCCGATGTCGTCAATCTCGACATCGCTTGCCAGCAGATCGACAGCGAGCGTGCGAACGCCCGGATTCTCGTCCTCCAGCAGCACCTGCGCCAGAACGCGGCGTGTCTCCGGATCTCGCGATACCGGCCGCAGCGCCTCAATCGCCTTCAGCCGCACGCCGGGATTGTTATCCCAGGCCACCGCCCGCAGCAGCGCGCGCCGCACATCGCCTTGTTCGGCTTGCTCCTTCAACACGTCCAGAGTGCGGGCACGCAGTCCGGGGTCGGAAGGGTCCGTCGCCGCCGTCAGCAGCATGTTTCGAATCCGGTCGTCATCCAGGCGTCCGGTGAGCGTCTTGTGCCGCACTTCCTCGACAATCAGATCCACCGCGCCGTTCTCGTTGGCGGTCAGATTCCGCACGCGCATCGCCAGCGGCTCGTTCACTGCGCGCGAGTCGTCCCACAGCCGTCCGCCCGCAAACCCGATAGCCACCAACGCCATTGCGCCCACCGGACGCAGGAAAGCCGCCGACGGCACAGTGGCCGTAACGAACCGCCGCAATCTGACCCAAAGTGTGTTGTCCGCGGCCTCGCGGATGGCCGTCGTGCGTGCGCGCAATTCCCGGCGGCAGGCCCGCAGCAGTTCCGGAGACGGCTCCGTTTCCTGCTTGTCCATGGCCGCATGGAACGCCCGCAACTCTTCCAATTCGGCGCGGCAGACTGCACACCCGGAAAGGTGCTGCTCGATTTGCTCTTCCTGCTCAAACTCGAGTTCGCCGTAAAGGTAAAGAGTCAGATCCTGTTTCGCTGCGTCGCACTTCATACGAAATCTCCCAAAGCTGAACGCATCTTTTGCGTGGCGCGAAAGAGGCAATTCTTAGCCGCTTCCTCCGTCGTCCCCAGAGTTTCCCCGATGGCTCGCAACCGCATTCCCTGGTAGTGGCGCATCTCGAACACCATCCGCTCGCGGGGGGTCAAATCACTGAGCACCTTCTCAATCCGTCCGCGCAGTTCCTGGCTCAGCAGATTGCGCTGCGGATCCCTGTGGGGATTCTCCTCGGCCACCACAGCCATGCGATCCAGTTCGCCGTCGGAGGTGGCCACGGCCGAAGGTTCCTCCTTGCGCACCTTGCGTTTCCGCAGGTGGTCCAGACAGAGATTGGTGACAATCCGGTACAGCCACGTGCGGAAGCTGCAATCGAAGCGGAAGTTGTGTAAGTTTTTGTAAACCCGGAGGAAGGTCTCCTGGTAAATATCAAAGGCGTCCTGCTCGCTGCGGAGAAGATTCCCCGCCAGCCGCAGGACGCCCTGATCGTATGTTTCGACGAGAGCTTCAAATGCGCTCTGATCGCCGGATTGTGCCGCCCGGATTAGCGCCGATTCGTCCATATTGGCGACGGCTCCGGGGGCCAGTATCGTAGCTACTTCACCCTTGCCCGACATGTCAGTAATGACTGACGTATGGCATGGAAAAAGGTAACGGACACTCCGTAAGCCTTTATTCCAGAGCTACTTCCACGGTCTTCCGGGCCAAATCGAAGGACTTGATGACGAAGGCGCGCACTTCGCCGGGGCGCAGCTTCGGGCTTGCCGCGACGGATTCCGCCGGGCCGCTCTTCCAGCGCTGCGCGAGCATCGCGCCGAGGTCGGTCACCGCCACCTTGGGCCGATCGGAAGCCTCCGCCGCCGCGGCGGCTGCCGCGGGCTCGTCCTTCGGGATCGGGCAAATGGCCGTAACCCCTTCCGCCAGCTCGACTTTTGCCTTGTGTGCGTCCACCGAAACGACACGGCCGTTGACCGTATCGCCAATCTTATGCTCGGCCAGGAAGGTGTCCATGACGGTGGGCTCCAACTGCTTCATGCCCAACCGGATACGCCGTTTCTCCTTGTCCACTTCGAGAACCAGAACGCGCACCTTCTGTCCGGCCGCCAACATGTCCTTGGGGTGCTCGAGGCGTTTTTCGCTGGTGATGTCGGCGATGTGCACCATGCCTTCCAGCCCGTCGCCGAGGTCGACGAAGGCCCCGAACTTGGCCAGGTTCACAATCGGCACTTCCTCGAGAATCGTACCCACCGGGAACTTCTTGTCGGCCTCGTCCCACGGATCTCCCAGGGCTTCCTTAAGGCTCAACGAAATCCGCTTGTCGGCCGGCTTGATATCGAGAATGACCGCTTCCACGACATCGCCAACCTTGACTATATCCGAAGGCTTCTTCACCCGTTTGCCCCAAGCCATGGAACTGAGGTGAACCAAGCCATCAACACCGGGCTGAATCTCGACGAATGCGCCAAAATCGGCCAGCCGGACCACCTTGCCCTTGACGCGGTCATTCACCTTCAGCGACTGAGTGGCCACGGTCCAGGGATCGGGCTGCAACTGCTTCATGCCGAGCGAGATCTTGCGCGTGTTGGGATCGATGCGGAGGATCTTCACTTCCACCGAATCCCCCACGGAGACAATATCCGCGGCCTTGACGCGATTCCAACTCATGTCCCCCACGTGCAGCAATCCGTCCACGCCACCCAGATCGACAAAGGCGCCGAACTCGGTAATGGTGCGAACCGCGCCATGCACCACCGTGCCTTCCTGCAAGCTCTGGAAAGCCTGTTCCTTCTGTTTGGCGCTTTCTTCCTCCAGGACGCTGCGGCGGTCCACCACAAGATCCTCATCCGCCACATCGAGTTTGGTGATGCGGCAGCGGATCTCCTGTCCGACGAGCTTTTCCATTTCCACCGCATCCTTGGCGCCGCTGCGGGAGGCCGGCATGAACGCACGGATGCCGCTGACATCCACGCGCAATCCACCCTTCACCACTTCGGCCACCGTTCCGGCGACAATCGCCTTCTCGGCGAATGCCTTCTCGAATTCGGTCCAATCGGTGGGCCGCTTCACGCGCAACGTGGACAGTTCAAAGTAGCCTTCGCCGCGCCCGGTGATCATCACCGGGAGCACGTCGCCTACCTTGACGCGCACGTCGCCCTTTGCATCCTGAAACGGGGCGAGTGCAAGAAGGCCTTCGAGCTTGCGCCCGATGTCTACCACAATGTTCTCCGCGGTGACCGCTACTACAGTGCCTTGCAACGCTTCGTTCGGGTTTGCTTTATGTTCCTGCTCAAACTGCGAAAGGATATCGCCAAAGGTTGAGGTCTCAGGCGCAGAAACCATCTCATCCTGGACCGGATCGGGGGTATTGGAAACACTCATGAGGGATTCAAAATCGGATCAGCCTTTATTTTGGCACAATCAATGTGAGCATGTTGCAACCTCGTCAGAGCCTGGTCCGGGCGCAGGACTTCGTCTGGCTTCTCCTGTTCGGCGGGCTGGCGCTGGCGAGTCCGCAGCGTGAGGTGTATGAGATCGAAGTGCTCACGGTGCTGGCCATTTTTCAAGTGGCCGAGCCGCGCATCGGCTTCTTCGCAACACCGCGTGGCGTCGTGGCGGCCATCGCTCTCAAGCTGGCGTTCGGCTTCCTGCTGATCGGATTCACCGGCGGCATCACCAGCCCGTACTACCTCATCCTGCTGTTGCCCGTGGTTTCCGCGGCCACTGCGCTGGGCTTGGCCGGCACCATGACGGTCACGTTGCTCGCCTGCGGATCTTACATCATTTTCCTCACGCCCTGGTTTCTCGATCCGGGGCGATGGGAGTTGACGCCGGAAGGAATCGGCGTGCTCAGTCTCAACGTGATCTTCCTGCCCGTGGTCGGCTTCCTCACCAATCAACTGGCCGAATCCAATCGTGTGCAGGCGCGGCGCTACCAGCAGGCCGCCGAGCAGTTGACCGAAGCCAATCGCCATCTGCAGGAAGCCGAGGCCGCGGTGCGCCGCTCCGAACGTCTCGCGGCGATCGGCCAGTTGAGCGCGGGCCTCGCCCACGAGTTGCGCAATCCGCTCGGCACCGTGAAGGCATCGGCGGAAATGCTGGCCCGCAGCGTTCCCGAGGAAAACGGCGTGGTGAAGGAACTCACCGGTTTCATCTCGAGCGAAGTAGACCGCGCCAACTCGCTGGTGACGCGTTTCCTCGATTTCGCGCGCCCCTTGCGGATGCAGCCCGTGCTGTCCGATCTCACTGAGGTGCTCGATCGCGCCGTGAGCCAGATTGAGCGGCATCACCCGCCCTTTGATGTGCGCATCAACAAGAACTACTCGCCCGACATCCGCCCCTTCGCCTTCGATGCCGAATTGATCGAACGCGTCGCCTACAACCTGCTGTTGAATGCCGTTCAGGCAAGCCCTCCGGCGGGTACGGTCACCATCAAATCGCGCACTGCCGAAGGGTGGGTGGAGTTCTCCGTGATTGACCGCGGCGCGGGCATCGACGCGGCGCATCGGGAAAACATTTTCAATCCGTTCTTCACCACGAAGCGCGATGGCGTCGGGCTGGGGCTCGCCATCGTCTCCCGTATCATCGACGAGCATGGCGGTAAGATTACTGTGGAGAGCGAGAGCGGCTCAGGGAGTGTCTTCCGTGTGTTGTTGCCGCTTCCTGTTCCGGAATCCACCGCATGACAAAACGTATCCTCGTTGTCGAAGATGAAGACAAACTGCGCCGCGTGATGCAACTGCAACTGCTCTCCGCGGGATTCACCGTGGATCAGGCGGGCTCGGCCGAAGAGGCGCTCCCCTTTCTCGACAAGGCCGACCTCGTGCTCACCGACCTGAAACTGCCGGGTATGAGCGGCCAGGAACTGCTGGCTCTGATTCACCGGCAAAATGCAAACCTGCCGGTGGTGATGTTAACCGCGTTCGGATCCGTGGAGACCGCGGTCGAAGCGATGAAGGCCGGGGCGTATGATTTCATCCCCAAGCCGTTTTCACTCGATCACCTGATGCAGGTGGTGAACAAGGCGCTGGAAGTGCGCTCGCTGCGCGATGAAAACCGCGAACTCCGGGAACAATTAGGGCACCGCTATCAGTTCGATAACATCGTCGGGCGATCGCGTCCAATGCAGGAAATTTTCGCCACCGTGATGCGTGTCGCGCCCACGCGCGCCACCGTACTGCTGGCGGGCGAAAGCGGCGTCGGTAAAGACCTCATCGCCCGGGCGATTCACTATCATTCACCGCGCCGTGACCGCCCCTTCGTCAAAATCAACTGCACCGCGATTCCGGAAAATCTGATGGAAAGCGAGCTGTTCGGCTACGAGAAGGGAGCCTTCACCGGAGCCACCGTAAGCAAGCCCGGCAAGTTCGAGCAAGCGGACACCGGGACGGCGTTCCTCGACGAGATCGGCGACGTGCCCGGCAGCATTCAGGTGAAGTTGCTGCGCGTGCTGCAGGAGCGCGAGTTCGAACGCCTCGGCAGCAACAAGACGCTACGCATCGATGTCCGCGTCATCGCCGCCACCAACGTCGACCTGCGCGCGGCGCTCGAGCAGGGCACCTTCCGCGAAGATCTGTACTACCGGCTGAACGTCGTCCCCATCAATATCCCCCCGCTGCGCGACCGGCGCGAAGACATTCCCTATCTCGCCAAGCACTTTGTCGAGAAGCTCTCGGGCGAGTTGGGCTCGGCGGCAACGGCCATCAGTGAAGCTGCCATCGATGCGCTGATGCAATATCACTGGCCCGGCAACGTGCGCGAGTTGGAGAATGTGATCGAGCGCAGCCTGGTGCTCGCCTCCGCCTCCAGACTCGAGCCCGCCGATATCCGGCTGGACGCCATGCCGAAGGCCCGCAACGCGAATGCGCAGCCCGCCGGATTCACCCTGCCCGACGGAATGTCCCTTGACGAATACGAACAGGCCATCATCCGCGAAGCGATGAAGAAAGCGAACGGCAACAAGAGTCAGGCTGCCCGGTTATTGGGGCTCACTCGCAACGCGCTGCGCTATCGCCTGAGCCAGATGGGCATGGATACGCCGGAACCCAACAACGCTTAACATTCCTTTACACCGCACGCAGTAACCGGATTGCCACATGGCGATTCCAACTCAATAGGAATCCCAATATATGCGTACAAGTCTATTGCTTGTCTGCCTGGCGTCCAGCCTTATGCCTACCCTACGCGCCGATCAGGCAGCGGCGTTTTTCGATGATACGGCGGTTCGTGAAATTCGCCTTTATTTCGACGATCCGAAC
>CALFYN010000065.1 GCA_937952345.1 uncultured Acidobacteriota bacterium | reverse complement strand
TAAGTGGCGGCAAGCAGAAACGCAGCGGGCATCGCCATCATGGGAAGAAATACAGAATATCCGGACGCACCCCGTAGTTCGCCTCGGCGCAAGGACCGCAGTCCATCTGATAGGCCGGGTATGCCGCCAGGGCGGCTGCCGGCACTTCCTTCGGATGCTCCGGATTGTGATACGCCGATAACGCCATGCGCGGCTTGTCGCGCGCGATGACCCCTTTTGCGCCGTGCAACGCCTTCGTCTCCGCGCCTTCAATATCCATCTTGATGAAATCGACCTTGCCCAGATTCAGTTCCGCCGCCATCTTGTCGATCGTGGTGAGCGGCACCTTTTCCACCTTCCCCCAACTCGGTTTGTCGATCACAAAACTGTCTGCCGCCGAATTGTGCGGATCCACGTGCAACTCCAGAAAATCATCTTTGTCCCAAACGCCCTTGGGATACACAATGACCTTGCCGGCCGCGATCTCTTCCTTGAAGTTCCGCCGCAGGCACTCGATATTCTCCGGCGCCGGTTCGATCGCAATCACCTGCTTCGCACCCTTCCGCAACGCATACCGCGTGAACACACCGATGTTCGCCCCGCAATCCAACACTACATCACCCGGCTTTACTCCCCGGTTGTTGCGCCCGTAAATGTCCCGCGCCTGCTCAGCCAGGTTGAACGGCAACACATACTCGCTGCCCGTGGGGATCCAGTACTGGCCGTCCGGCGTATCGTACAGCTTGTAGCGCCCGTTTGGATCGGCTTCCACCATCTTGCTCGCCGCCAGGATCCGGTCTTTTTCCGCAATCTGCTCTTTCAATTCTTGCGGACTCCGCAAAGCATTCTCGTACGGACAATTGAGACTTCGTCCCAGCATTACCCACAATGACAGGCGCGCCGGCGCGTAGAACCGCAACGTGGCTGCCACGGCTACCACCGCCAGCAAGACATATTTCTTCATTCTCGTTGAGTATACCGTGGGAAGTGATTCCACGCGCTACTCTATTAGAATGCACGTACTTTCGGCAGCAGCGTTTCTCCTCATGGCCGTCTCTCCTGCCCGCGCGGAATACAAGGCGTCGGATCGTTCCACCCTCATTCGTCACCTCGAATCATCCCGGCAGGTCATCTCCGTCGTGTTGGAAGGAACGACTGTGGAACAATCGAACTTCAAACCCGACAGCAAGATTTGGTCCCAAACCGAAGTCGTGGAACACCTCATCCTCATTGAAGACATGCTTGTAGGCATCCTCAAGCAGGCCCTCGAAAAGAGCCAACCGGTGCCCGAAACCGAGAAACTCCCCGATCCTTCCGAATTGGACGCCGCTATCCTCAAGAGTGTCCCGGATCGGTCGCAGAAAGCGCAGGCTCCGGAACAAGCCGTTCCCAAAGGCAACTACAGGAACTGGGAAGAGGCCTATCGAGAGTTTGCCGCCAAACGCCTGAAGACGATTGAATTCGTCGAAAAGACCAAACTCGATCTCCGCCGCTATCGTATCGCAACCCCCTCCGGCAATATGGACGCGCATCAATGGCTGCTGTTCCTCGCCGCTCACACCGAGCGCCACCAGCATCAGATCGCCGACCTCAAGAATCACGAGTTATTCCCCAAACAGCAGTGAACTGGCGGTTCCTCGCAGTACTGATTCCGACACTGGCAGCCGGCGAGTTCCGCCTCGTCGAGCATTGGGTCCACGAAGGCCCGCGTGCCTCCTTCACCATCGCGCCTGGTGAAGTTGCCACCAGCGGCCGCGCCCACTTCCCCACCTGGGTGCGCTCCGCCTCCGAGTATGAAGACTTCCGCCTCCGCTTCGAATACCGGCTCGCCCAGTGGGCTGAGGCCGCCGTGTTCCTCCGTGCCCCTCGTACCGAACGTCCGGGCAAGGCTGGCCTCGCCATCGTCCTCGCCCATGACTTTCATAACCAAATAACGCCACACATCACCGGCGCCATCGCCGGCGCGCGCGCACCCTCTCAGCGGCTCCCCCCTTCCTACGAGCAATGGCACAGAGCCGAAATCGAATGCATCGGCGATTCGCTCACCGTCCGCATCGACGGCACCACCCTCCAACAGGGGACTCTGTCCCCAGATCTGCTCCACCGCCTCCGCCGCGGCTACATCGGCTTCCCCGACATGGGCCACTCCTATCGCGTTCGCTCCATCGAAATCGAGGATCTAGGCGAAAAACATTCCTTCATCAATTTGTTTCCAGCCGGAATCGCCACTGCGCAGCGCCGCGGCGACAGCGGTTGGTGGCGCTGGGAAAATGGAACGCTCACCGGAGCCAACGGCCATAGCATCCTCTACGCCCCGCAGCGCTTCCGCGATTTTGAATTTACAGCCGCCGTCCGCACCCGCGGCCGTGTCAATAGCGGCATTTTCCTGCGAGGTTCCCCCGAGCCAACCCAATCCCGCGGTTTCGAAGTACAAATCTACACCCCTCCCGACGCCGTCTACCCCACCGGCAGCATTTACGGCGCCGTACGCAGCAATCTCGAATCGGATCTCGAAGGCCGCTGGTTCCTCCTCCAGATTCGCGTCGAAGGCGCGCTCTGCCGTGTCTGGATCGATGGCATCCCAGTCGCATCCGGTCCTCTTCCGAAGACCGCACTCCCCGAAGGCCAAATTGGATTCCAGATTCACCTCGAAGACAGTTCCGTCGAATTCCGTGACATGCGCGTTCGCAGCCTCCGCCGCTAATCGTCCACTATCGCCGCAATCGTCTCCGGCGCATTCCCCTCCAGCCGGTTATTCACAAAGAAAAAAGCCATCTGCTTCTGCGTCCGTGAGCGCTGCATCAGCTTGCGAATCGCCTCCCGAGCCCCAGGGTTCGGATCCTGCACATGCAAATACGGCTGGAATCGGTTCACCGCCTCCTCGTACGATCGCCCTTGCCGCAGCAGTGCCCGCACCACCGTGAAATCCGTCGTATGTGCGCCCGCAAGGCTTGTCTGCACCCCAAGCTCCGGCATCCGCGTCCACGCATTGAACACATGCGCCACCCCATGCGAGCGCAGGCATGAAAAATACTCCGTATCCAAAAACTCCGGATTACGCACTTCCACCGCATAGCGAAACCCCGGCGGCAGCGCCTTCAGAAACCGGTCCAGTTGCTCTAGAAACGGCGGTTGATCCTGGAAAGCGGATCGTGCGAACGCCCCGAATTCGAAGATCAGCACCGCCACCCGCTCCCGATACCCATCCAGCGGGGTGGCAAACAACTCCCGAAAAACATCCGCATTGAGAAATGTTTCATTCTCCATCCCCGCGCGCGCTCCGTACCGGTCGTGCGCCGGGAACCGCTTCACCGTCACCTCTTCCGGCACCTTGAAGGCAAACAGCAGTTGCCGCGGTGATGATTCGAACAGCCGCTGCCAGTATGCCTGCGACGGAAACTGGTAAAACGAGAAGTCGCCGCACACAATCGGAAACGTGCCGGCGTACTCCGCGAGGCACTCAGCTTCGAACTTCTTCTGCGAAAACCGCCCTCGCGTCACGTACTTCTCCGGCGTATAGATCTGCCCCATCCAGCCCTCGTACTTCCATGAACTGGTACCCAGATAGATTCCCTCCGCGGCCAGCGATGCAAGCCGCGGCTGGAGCCTGGCCGCCAGTTCTGGCACGGGATCATCGAACAAAGAGAGATTCTGCATGCAAACGCTTCCCTATTCTCGCAAGCCGGACGGCCATTGACATTCCATGTCGATAGTGTAAGACTTTACAGTATCATGCTCACTGAGCGGCAACAGGCCATCTTCGACTTCATCCTGGAGTTCCGTACCCGCAACGGATGCTCGCCGTCCATCCCGGAAATCCAGCGGCAGTTCGATATCCGTAGCCCGAATGGCGTGGTAGGCCACCTCCAGGCGCTCGAGGCAAAGGGCTACATCCGCCGGGGCGAGCGCGGCTCGCGTCAAATCGATGTGGTCGGCCGCGAAAGCGCCGCCCAGTTCGCCGAACTGCCCGTCTACGGTCAGATCGCCGCGGGCTTCCCCGAAGCGGCCGAAAACGCACGCCCCGAAGCGTTTCTTGGACTGGATGAAACCGCGCTCGGCTTCCGCCCCAAAAACGGATGCTTCGTTCTCCGTGTCCGCGGCGATTCCATGAAAGACGCCGGTATTTTCGAAGGGGACATGGTGGTGGTGGAACCTACCCCATCGCCACGCGAAAACCAAATTGTCGCCGCTCTGATCGATGGTGACTGCACGCTGAAGCGCCTTGTCCGTGTCAACGGCAAATGGTTCCTCAAAGCGGAGAACACCGCCTACCCGGCCCTGCATCCACGCTCCGATCTCGTGATTCAGGGCGTCGTCCGTACCGTCATTCGCCGCTTCAATTAGCGCTTTTTCACCGTGATCCCGAGCCCGCCTCCATCGTTATAAATAACCGTCTCCAACGATGGATCGCTCTGCACCCGCTTCAAATACCCGTCCCGCACCTCACGCAATTGCGTATTGTGCGCCAATATCAAACCGCCCGGCCGCACTAGCGGAAGTACCTTCTCCAGGTAATCCACGTATCCCTCTTTGTCCGCGTCGATGAACACCACATCCACCGGACCCTTCAATTGCTTCACATTCTCGTGCGCATCGCCTTCAATCACGGTCACCATCGCCGATACTCCGGCTTGAGCAAAATGCTCTCGTGCCGTGGCCGCGCGCCCCTTGTCATATTCGAAGGTCGTCAATTTCCCACCCGTGCTTTCCAGCGCCAGGCAAAACCACAACCCCGAATATCCTGTCGATGTGCCGATCTCAACAACCGTCTTGGCAGACACAGCCTCGGTCAGCAGCCGCAACATCCGCCCATCGGAAATCGGGACAGACAGATGCAGTCTGCCCGCCTGCCGCGCCTCCTCCAATACAGCCAGGATCTTTTTCTCGGCCTCGCTATTGGCAAGTGGCAGAGTGCCAGGATCGCGATTGCCTCGCTGTGCGCAAGCAGTCACAGCGGTCAAGAAGAGCAAAATAGTACAAAGGAAGGATCGAAAATTAGGCATGGATACTCCTTGTGCCTAGGTTAGCGTGAATGGAAATGCAACCAGTAATGCCCGCCGTCTTCGCCGGACACGGTTCTCCGATGAACGCCATCGAAGACAATCCGTTCCACCGGTCCCTCCGCGAGATCGCCCGAGGCATTCCACCTCCGCGCGCCATCCTCTGCATCTCCGCGCATTGGGAAACCGATGGCGTAAGCATCACGGCGTCACCGAAACCATCCACCATCCACGATTTCCATGGTTTTCCCCGCGCCCTGCACGAAGTCCAATATCCAACTCCGGGCGACCCGGCCCTTGCCCGCCGCATCGCCGCCATGCTCCCCGGTGGCGCGCACCTCGACGAAGCCCGTGGCCTCGATCACGGCTCTTGGGGCATACTCCTGCCGATGTATCCGGAGGCGCAAATCCCCGTAGTGCAACTCAGCCTCCACCGCCGCCAGCCCCCCTCGTGGCATTACGCGCTGGCCCAATCCCTCGCGCCGCTCCGGCAGCAAGGCGTGCTCATCATCGGCAGCGGCAACATCGTGCACAACCTCGCCCGCATCGATTTCGCTTCCCCTCACGGCGCGCCGTGGGCCGATGATTTCAACAACGCCGTAAAACAACGCATCGTAACTGATGACCACGATGCTCTCACCCAGTTCCACTCCCTCACGCCGGAAGCCCGCCTCGCTGTCCCCACACCGGAACATTTCCTGCCTTTGTTGTATGTGCTTGGCGTGCGCCGCCCCGACGACACCATCGCCTGGTTCAACGATCAAACCACACTCGGGTCAATTTCGATGACTTCGTTCGTGCTCAACGCTCAGGCGGGATAACTTCCGGTCATCTGACGCAGAAACCGATGCGCACGGTGAACCCAGGCCGTGTCCGGCAGGAACATCAGCGGGCATTCACCGGACACTGTGTTCACTCCCGCAGCCTGCCCTTCGTGAATCGCCAGCCGGTAATCGTCGCTTGTCTTTGCGGCATGCCGGAACCAGAGATTATGCACGCCCGCCCGCAGACACATACGCGTCGTCTCCAGAATCCGGCTCTCCGGAACCAGTAGAATCACTGCCTCCGGCGGCGGTTGTATCTGCTCCACTCCCCGATAACTCACCTTGCCATCGATGGTGTCCACACCGGGATTCAGGTACAGCACTTCGTAGCCGCGCTGTTCCAATTCCTTGGCCACCGCACGGCTGTAATCCTGTGGGTTACGGTATGCGCCGGCGATAGCGATCCGATGCACATTCATGAACCGGCGGATGTTGTCCATGGTGACGGGCGCGGTCATACGCACCTCCTACCTTCACACTACCGCCTGACGCCGTCCGGGAAAAGCCCCCGCTTCAAGCCTTCAGCTTCGCCACCAGATCGGTCTTTCCATGCACGTCTGTCAACCGGAAATCGCGTCCTTGAAACGGATACGTCAACTTCGTGTGGTCCAGCCCCATCAGCATCAACAGACTCGCGTGAAGATCGTGCACATGCACCGGCTCCTCTATCGCCCGCAGCCCGATCTCATCCGTCCGCCCGATCGTCTTTCCGCCCTTCACGCCACCGCCCGCCATCCAGATCGTGAACCCATACGGATTGTGATCGCGCCCCTGCGCATCGCCGCCGCCGTTCATCCCACCGTCCGATGTCGGCGTTCTTCCAAACTCGCCGCCCCACACCACTAGCGTGCTCTCCAGCAAACCCCGCGACGCCAGATCCTCCAACAACCCGGCAATCGGCTTGTCCGTCTTCCCGGCCTGCCGCACATGATTCTCATCGCACTGCTTGTGCCCGTCCCAATCCTGATCCCCCGTCGTGCTGCCGCTCCATACCTGCACGAATCGCACGCCGCGCTCCACCAATCGCCGCGCCATCAGACACCGCGTCCCGAATGGCTGCGTGCGCGTTTCATCCAATCCATACATCGCCCGCGTGGCCGCCGATTCCTTGCTCAAATCCGCCAGTTCCGGCGCTGCCATCTGCATCCGGAACGCCAGTTCATACGCCGAAATCCGTGCATCCAGCGCCGACTCATCCGCCCGCGCCTCCTGGTGCTTCTCGTTATACCAGCGCAGCGTATCCAGCCACTCCCGCTGCTGCTGTTCCGTCATTCCTTCCGGCCGTTTCAAATTCAAAATCGGCGATCCGCCCGTGCGAAATGACGTGCCCTGGTACACCGCCGGCAAGAAGCCATTGCCGTACGCCACCGGACCGCACTTGATGCCGCCCTCCAGCATCACCACGAACGCCGGCAACGCATCGCTCTCCGATCCCAACCCATACGTAATCCACGATCCCAGGCTCGGCCGCCCCAATCGTGGCCACCCGTTATTCAGCCAGTTCAACGCCGCCGTATGCGTGAACCCGTCGTGATACATCGAACGAATCACCGCCAGCTTATCCGCATGCCGTGCCACGTTCGGAAACAGATCCGACACCACAATCCCCGATTGCCCGTGCTGCTGAAAGCGCCGCTTACACCCCAACACTGGCGATTCGTTGAATCGGGAAAACTGTAACTGCACCTGCCCGAAGGAAGGCGGCACCAGTTTCCCATGCAACTCGTTCAACTTGGGCTTCGGGTCGAACGTCTCCAGGTGCGAAGGCCCGCCATGCATGAACAGAAAGATCACGTTCTTCGCCGTCGCCGCCAGCGGCGGATTCTTCGCCGAAAGAGGCCCCGCCGAAGCCCTCTCCGCCAGATAGTGCAGAGCCAGCGCGCCCAGGCCCACCGATTGCCCCAAAAATTGACGCCGCGATTTAATCGACATAGAGAAACTCGCTCAAGTTGAATATCAACAGGCAAAGCTTTTGCAGGCTGTTCCGCTCCAGATACGCCAACGCCCGAGCCCGTTCCTCCGAAGTAGGCCCGCGGCCCAATGCCATTAGGAAAGCCTGCTCCACCTGCGCTCCAGCATCCGCCGAAGCTTTCCGCAACCGCGACGCAAATCGTTCCGCCTGCGCATGAAAAAACTCCCCGTTCATCATCGCCAGCGACTGCGGAGCAACCGTCGACGCCTCCCGCCGCGGGCACGACGCCGAACTGTCCGGAGCATCAAACGTCTCCATCATCGGATTCCGGAACGATCGTTTCACAAAGTGGTACACGCTGCGCCGGTCGTATTCGGAAGGATCCGAGGACACCGGCCACTGCGACGCATCGCGCATCCCGTCGCGCTCATCTGCCGCCAGCGGAGCCACCACCGGCGCCCCGAACATCTTCGTGTGCAGCGCTCCCGACACCGCCAGAATCGAATCCCGAATCGACTCCGCCTCCAGCCGCCGCCGGTTCATCCGCCAGAAATACCGGTTGTCCGGATCTTTTTCCAGATTCCCCGCGTGCCCATCGCTTGCAAACCGGTATGTCTCACTCATCATGATCCGCTTGTGCAGCGCCTTCACACTCCAGCCGGTATCCATGAACTCCGCCGCCAGCCAATCGAGCAGCTCTGGATGAGTCGGAGCCTCCCCCTGCCGGCCCAGGTCATTCGGCGTCCCCGCAATCCCGCGTCCGAAATGTCCCTGCCAGATGCGATTCACCATCACTCGCGCCGTCAGCGGATGCTCCCGCGACGTCAGCCATTCCGCCAGCGCCTTACGCCGCCGCGGGATGAACAAATTGTGTTCCGGCTCCGCAATCTCTGGAGCAGGCCCCAGCGAGGCAGGGAAGCCCGGTCCCACTTTCTCCACCTTTTGCTGAAAATCGCCACGCCCCAGCACATACGTATCCGGCACCGGTTCCGTGTGCATCAGTAGATTCGCTTTCGCCACCTGCGGAGGAGCCTTCACATACGCATCCCCGATCTGCCGCAGCAGGCTCTCCCGTTCATCGCGTTCCGCCGCCGTGTATTCGAAACGCCTGCCATTCCCCGATGCCGCATGCCGCCCCCGTGCCGCAGCCTCCACCCGTTGCAGCTTCGCCTTCAATTGCTCGGCGATAACCCACCGCGTCTGATGCCGCGTGAATTCGTAAATCCCCATCCGGCTCACAATCGGTACCTCACGATCTTCGCTTCCCGCAAAAACCGCCGAAAGCCGGTAAAAATCCCGTTGCGAAATCGGATCGAATTTGTGATCGTGGCACCGCGCGCAATTAAACGTCAGCCCTAGAAATGCGGCCGCCGTCGTTTCCACCGCTTCCGCCTGCCACTCCGCCCGGTATTGATCTCCGAAAAACGTATACTCCACCGGAAGCGCCCCCAGCGTATACAACCCCGTCGCGATGTGTTTCTCCAGGTTCGCCACCTTCGACTTCGGCAACTCGTAGCTGCCATTCAGATCCAGGTTGTCCGGCCAAATCTCATCCGCCGCAATCTGCTCCTGTACAAAAACGTTGTACGGCTTGTCCTCGTTAAACGACCGAATCACATAATCCCGATATCGCCACGCATTGGCGAAATACACATCCGTTTCGAACCCGCCTGTATCCGCATACCGCACCACATCCAGCCAATGCCGTCCCCAGCGCTCTCCATACCGTGGCGATGCCAGCAGCCGGTCCACCAGCTTCTCATAAGCGTCCGCCGAGCCATCGCGAACGAAAGCAGCAACCTCATCGGGCGTCGGCGGCAGCCCGTGCAGATCGAACGTCGCCCGCCGGATCAACACCGCGCGCGAAGCGGGCTTCGAGGCAACCAGCCCCTCTTTCCCCAGCCGCTCAAAAACAAAGTGGTCGATGGGATTCACCTTCACCGGCTTCGCAATCGCTGGCCGCACTACCGTTCGGAAACTCCACCAATTCGGCGCTCCTGCTGTACTGGCCCCACTCCACTTCGCGCCTGCAACAATCCACTCCCGCAAAACCGCGATCTCAGCATCGCTCAGCGCATCCTTACCCGGAGGCATCTTCACATCGCCTTCCCTCCGTACCGCCTTCCACAGTAAACTCGCTTCCGGATTCCCCGGAATCACTGCCGGCCCCCGTCCACCGCCTTTCGCCAACCCATCGGCGCTTCGCAAATCAAGTCCCGCCATCTTCGCCGCGCCGTGGCAGGAAACGCATTTCGCCTCCAGAATCTTCCGCGCTGACACCTCCACTCCATCCGCCGCAAACAAAGCGACAGCCGCACAAACGAAGTACGCCAGAAAGAAACGCATCCCGTGCACGCCAGTATATATCGCCCCATTGAGCAGTGCATCACTCCGTCATCAAACGGTACCCAACCCCAGGCTCTGTCCTCAGATACCGCGGCCGCGCCGGATCCGCCTCCAACTTCCGCCGCAATTGCCCCATATAGACCCGCAGATATTGCGATTCCTCCAGATGCTGCGGCCCCCACACCTCATTCAGCAATTGCCGCTGCGTTACCACGCGCCCCGCATGACGCACCATCGTCTGCAACAGCTTGAACTCAATCGGCGTCAAATGCACTTCCACCTCATTCACCGTCACCACCCGAGCCTCAAGGTCCACCGCAATTCCCCCCACCTGAAACACCGCCGAGTTCCCCACACGAGCCACCCGCCGTAACGCCGCACGGATCCGGGCCAGCAATTCCCCCATCGCAAACGGCTTCCCGATAAAATCGTCCGCCCCCGCATCGAGCGCCGCAATCTTGTCGCTCTCCTGCCCGCGCGCCGACAACACGAGGATCGGCATCTGGCTCCACTCCCGGATGGCCCTGATCACCGTCAGCCCATCCCGATCCGGTAATCCCAAATCCAGCAGCACAATATCCGGTTGCCGCGCCGCAGCCTGCGCAATGCCCTCCGCCGCCGTCACCGCCTCATACACCCGATAGTTCTCCGCTGTCAGAGCAGGCCTTAAGAACCGCCGGATCTGCGCGTCATCCTCAACCAGCAGTACCTCCGCATTCATTCCACTCACCCTGCCACCACCGCGTTCTCAGCAACCGGAAGCATCACCCGCAACACCGCGCCGCCGCCGGCCCGGTTCGATGCTGTAATCCGTCCCCCATGCGCCTGTACGATCGCCTGCGAGATCGCCAGCCCCAACCCCACTCCGCGCGCACCGTCAGTCCTCCCCCGATAGAACTTCTCAAACACGTGCTCCGCCTCGCCGTCCGTGAATCCCGGCCCGCGATCGCGCACCTCCAGCACCACCTCGCCATCCTCCACAAACGCCGCGATCTCCACCTCCGTCCCCTCCGGAGTATACTTCGCCGCATTCTCCAGCAGATTCACCAGTACTTGTTCCATCAGCACATCATCCACTCTAACCAGCGGTAGCGACGCGGGCAGGGAAGTCCGCACCAGGTGACGCGCCAGCACTTTCGTCATGCGCTCTAACGACGCTCCAACCAGTTCCTCCAGCGAATGCCAGTCCCGATGAATCTCCACCGCCCCGGAATCGAGCCGTGTCATCTCCAGAAGGTTGTGCACCAGCCGCCCCATGCGCTCCGCTTCCTCCGCGATACTCTCCAGTAACTCATTCCGCGCATCCTCCGGAAGCTTCTCCCATTGATCCCGCAAACTCGTCGCCGCGCCGGTAATCGAAGCCAGCGGTGTTCGCAGATCGTGCGACACAGCGCTCAACAGCGAACTGCGCGATTCCTCCGTCCGCATCCGCACTTCGGAATCCCGCAGTAACTGCGCCGAGCGCAATCGCTCCAGCGCCAGCGCCGCCTGTGCCACAAACACCTCCACTTGCGGCAGACTTTCCGGTACCTCCGCCAGTGCCAGCACTCCCAACGGCGTGCCGCCCGATTGCAGCGGCAGATACAATGCGGTTGCTCCCGACAATGTGTCCGTCCCTTTGCCCGCCTTTTGCCCATGATCGAACACCCACTGTGCAATCGGCTCCTCCGAGCTCGGCGCAAGCCCCCGCTCCGATGTCCGCCGCCGGAACGAAACCTTCCCCGCTTCCGGCAGTAGGATCATCGCCGGGCATCCAAACAACCGCGCGATCGAGTCCGCAGCACGCCGAGCCGCCTCAAAAGCCCCTGTTTCTCCAGCCAGTTCCTTCGCAAAATTGTACAGCGCTTGCGTGCGAATCTCGCGCTGCGCCGCCCGCTCCGCCTGCCGCCGGATGCTCACCGTCAAATGGCTCAGCGTCAAGGCCACCGTCAGCATTGCCACGAATGTCACCACGTACTCGTAATCCGCCACGGCGAACGTCAAATACGGTGGCACACAGAAAAAATCGAACGCCGCCACACTCAGCAGCGATGCCAGAAACGCCGCGGAACGGCCACTTCGCATCGCCACGCCAATCACACCCAGCAGATAAATCATCGCCAGGTTTACCGGAGCCAGCACCTCGCGCAGCAGCAATGAAACCACCGTGCAAAGCCCCACCAGGCCAATGGTGCCCACCAACTCACGTAACCCCGGCGCCTCCCAGTCGAGACCACGCCGCGTACGCTCCGCCGCACCCTCTCCCTCGATCGCATAGATCTCGATATCCCCGCTGTCCCGCAGCAATTCGTCCACCAGCGAGTGCCGTAGCACGCGCCGCCACAATGCCTCCCGAGGCTTCCCCACCACAATCGTCGTCACGTTCGCCGACCGCGCATACTGCAACACCGCCCCGC
>CALFYN010000064.1 GCA_937952345.1 uncultured Acidobacteriota bacterium | reverse complement strand
CTGTACATGTGGGTGCGCAATGCCGGCAATAGCGAACTGTGGTCCAGTGCGGACCGGGCGGTGACGTGGCGGCAGCATTTCCGCTGGAAGGAGTCGTTCGGCTCGCCGGCATTTCTGAATTTCGGAAGGAATTACGAAGGGGCGCGCGATGGCTTCGTGTACACGTATTCACAGGACGGCGCGAGCGCGTACCAGCCGGATGACGGCATCCTGCTGGCGAGGGTGCCGAAGGGCCGCATTACGGAACAATCGGCCTATGAATTCTTCGCGGGCGATGGGAAATGGACGCGCGATCTGGCCCAGCGCAAGCCCGTCTTCCGCTTCCCCGGGCATTGCGAGCGCACCGACGCGGTCTATCATCCCGGGCTGAAACGGTATCTGCTCACCGTCTCTTATGGACACGATGGCGGCTGGGGCATCTTCGACGCGCCGGAACCGTGGGGGCCGTGGACCACGGCGTTCCATACACCGGAGTGGGATTTGGGGCAGACGCACGGCTACCGGCTGCCGTCGAAATGGGTGCAGGGATCGAGCATGTATCTGGTGTTTTCCGGGAGGCGGGGCAGGGGATTGCACTATGACGCTTTCTGCGTGCGGCGGCTGCGCCTGATGGTGGAATGAGGGCCGCCACAGGATAATAGAAAAAGTGTCTCATTACGGCGACGAATTGACGGCGATCGTGGCGGAGCTGAACCGGTCCGCGCCCTCGACGGCGCGCCCGGCGGCGGAGCGCACGGCATCGCTCGATGCGCTGCTCGCGTTGGCCGCGCGCAATCACGCGACCGCCGTGCTGCTGGTGGCGGGCGCGGGAGTCACTATGCGCATCCAGGGCGAACTGACGCCTTCTTCGGGCCCCGCGCTGGATGACGAGGCGATTCGCAATCTGCTGAGCGGATTGATGGACGCCGCGCAGCAGCAGCGCCTCAAGAAGGAGCGCTCGCTCGATCTGGCGTTTGCGCGCGATGGCGTGGGGCGCATCCGCTGCAATATTCACTTTCAGCGCGGCACGATGGCGGCCGCGTTGCGCCTGCTGCCCTCGGCCATCCCCACATTCGAGTCTCTGCATCTGCCGCCCTTTTTGACGCGGCTGGCCGATGCGCGGCAGGGATTGATCCTGGTCACCGGCGCATCGGGATGCGGGAAATCGTCGACGCTGGCGGCGTTAATCGGCCGCATTAACGCGCAGCGGCGGTGCCACATTGTGGCGATCGAAGACCCGATCGAGTATTATCATGCCAATCAGCGCTCCATCGTCGAACAAATGGAGATCGGACTCGACGCAGCCGATTTCGCGGGAGCCTTGCGCAGCATTTTGCGGCAGAACCCGGATGTGATTCTGGTGGGCGAAATGCGCGACACGGAAACAATTGCGGCGGCGTTGTCGGCCGCCGAGACGGGACACCTGGTGTTATCCACACTGCATACGAATGACGCGCCGCAGGCGGTGGCGCGCATCCTGGACTCCTTTGCCGCCCAACAGCAGCAGCAGATCCGGCAGCAGATTTCGCTGTCGCTGACCGCCGTGATTTCACAGCAATTGGTTGCTTCGGCGGCCGGCCTGCAGCGCTATCCGGCCGTTGAAACCATGATGGGAACAGCGGCCATTCGCAACCTCATCCGCAAAGGCGAGGAGCATCAGTTATTGACGCAGATGTCGATTGGCCGCGCCGAAGGGATGATGACGATGGAGCAATCGCTGGCCGAGCTGGTTCGCTCGGGCCGCGTGTCGCGCGATACGGCGTATGCGCATTGCTTCCGGCCGCGCGACCTGCAGCGCTACCTGGAGATGTAACGGATGGGGATGACTCCGGAGCGGTGGCGTCTGATCGACACCATTTTCAACGAAGCGGCGGAACTGCCGGCCGAGGAGCGGGTGGCCTATGTGCAGCACGCCGCGCGCGGCGATGAGGAGTTGATGCGCGAGGTGTTCAGCCTGTTGCAGGCCGATGCGACACAGGGGCTGAATCTGGATGCCATTGTTTCCGACGCGGTGGAACGGGCTGATCAACAGCATCACGCCGGTGATCTGGGGCTGACGCTGGGGCCGTACAAGCTGGTGGAATTGCTCGGTTCGGGCGGGATGGGCTCGGTCTACAAAGCGGTTCGTTCCGATGAAACTTTTACGCAGGCCGTGGCCATTAAACTGGTACGGCGGGGCATGGATTCGGATTTCATTCTCGCCCGATTCCGGCAGGAGCGGCAGATATTGGGAAATCTGAATCACCCCAATATCGCCCGTATTCTCGATGCCGGCAGTTCTCCCGACGGCCGCCCCTATTTCGTGATGGAGTTCGTGGAAGGGCTGCCGCTGCTGCAGCATTGCCAGGAAGGCGGACTATCGGTTTCCCAGCGGCTGCAACTGTTCCTGCAGGTGTGCGCCGCCGTGCAGCACGCGCACCAGAAGCTGATCATCCATCGCGACCTGAAGCCGTCCAACATCATGGTGACGAAAGACGGCGTGCCGAAACTGCTCGACTTCGGCATCGCGAAGATCCTCACGCCGGGCGATGCCACGGGTGAACTGCTGACGCAGACCACTTCGCGCATGATGACGCCGGACTACGCCAGCCCCGAACAGGTGATGGGCCGCGAGTTGACCACGGCCAGCGACGTGTACTCGCTGGGGGCGCTGCTTTACCTGCTGCTTTCGGGCGAGAAGCCGTACCGCATCGCCGGACGCAGCCTGGCGGAAATGGAGACCGCGGTTTGCACGGTGGATCCGAAACGTCCGAGCACGGTGGTGCAGGATGCGAAACTGCGCCGGGAACTGGCGGGCGATCTGGACAACATCGTGCTGCACGCGATGAGCAAGGAGCCGGAGCGCCGCTATCCTTCGCCGGAGCATTTCGCCGCCGATATCCGGAATTATCTGGAGGGGCGGCCCGTCACGGCGCGGGAGATTACGTTCCTCTACCGTGTCGGAAAGACCATTCGCCGCAACCGCACGGCGAGCATCGCCGCGGCTTTGCTGATGATCAGCCTGATCGGCGGAGTGTTCTCCACCTACTATCAGGCGCGGCGTGCCGAGCGGCGATTCGCGCAGGTGCGGAAGCTGGCCAATACCTTCCTGTTCGATTTCTACGAGTCCATTGAAAAGGTGCCGGGTACAGTGGAATCGCGGGCCTTAATTCTGCGCACGGCGCGCGATTATCTGGATAGCCTTGCCGCCGATTCCGGCGGAGACGAGTCGCTGTCGCTGGAGTTGGCCCAGGCGTACCTGCGGCTGGGGGATGTGGAAGGCGGGGTGTTAAGCGGCAACCTGGGGAATTCGCAACTCGCCGTCCGCCATTTTCAGAAAGCGCGGGAATTGTTGGAACCCCTGCGGCGCAGCGCCCGCACGGCTACCGTGCTGGCCACTGTCCACCGGCGATTGGGAGATGGTGCAAGTTATTCCAGCAATTTGCCGGGTGCGCTGCAGAATTACGAAAAAGGGATCGCTGTTTTATCGGCCGTCAAGGATCCGGATCACGATTCGCTGGCCCTGCTGGGGCATCTGCACATCAGTGCCGCCCGGATTCAGACACGGATGTTGCAGTCGAAGGCGGCGCTGGAGCACACACAAACGGCGGTGGGGATTTACGAACGCCTGCTGGCGAAAGATCCCCAGGAAGCGGAGGTTAGCAACGCGCTGGCTTCGGCCTATGGGAACCTCGGCAACACGGCATACCGTAGTTTGCAATTGCGGGAGGCGCTCGAGATGCATCGCAAGTCGATCGCACTGCGGGAGCAGTTGGTGCGCGAGAATCCACGGTCGCCGGAATTCCGCCGCGACCTGGCCATCGCGTACTCGAATGCGGCGGACGTGTTGGGCAATCCCGGTGGACCAAGTCTTGGCGACAGCGCGGGGGCGCTGGAATTATGCCGGAAAATGGCGGCACTCACGGAGGGGAATCTGCAAGCCGACCCCGCCGACCGCCGTGCGCGGTTCGATCACGCCATGTCTCTGATGCGTCTGGGCAGCATGCTGCCGGCCAAGGATGCCGAAGCCCACGATACGCTCCGTCAATCACTGGCGATGTTTGAGAGGATTGCCGCTGCTGACTCGGGGAACCGCCGCGTTCCCGGAATGATCGCCATCCTGCATCAGCGGATAGGCGCCCTTCTTGAAGACGGCAATTCCCGGGAGGCTCTGGCGCATTTTGAGAAGGCCGCGGCACTCACTGTAGATGCCCTGCGCGAAGATCCGAAGGACTTCGACCGCATTACGGGGTATGTGATCAGCCACAGGCGGCTGGCGGGCGCGCTGGCTCGGTCGGGAAAATGTACCAACGCTACGCAGATCCTCGAGCGTGCTCTCGGCGAGGAGCCTCAGTTCGTGGCCAACGCCCCGACGGCCATCCGCGCGCTCAGCATCAAGCCGGAATTGTTGAAGGCCCTCGGCGACGCCCAAGCCGCCTGTGGCGCGCACGGCGCGGCGCGCGAAACCTACGCCCGCAGTGTCAGCGCATGGCAGTCCATCGGTTCGCACAAGGATTTCGGAAAAGTGCACGAATTGGCCATGGATGCCGCGGTGCAGGCTTTACGAAAGGAACAGAAATGAAACGACGGGAAGTTCTTGCGTTGGCCGCGGCCGCCGCCGTGCCATTGCCCGCGGCGGAAACAGAAACCTGCGACGTGCTGGTGTATGGGTCCACACCCGGAGGCGTTGCCGCGGCGGTGGAAGCGGCGCGCCGGGGCCTGCGCACCGTGCTCGCCTGTCCCAAGCAGCACCTGGGAGGCATGGCCGCCAGCGGGCTTTCCACCACCGACGCCGTGCGCACGGAAATATTCGGCGGAATTGTGGCTGAATTTATCGCCAAGGTGAAAGAACACTATGTGAAGACGCTGGAGCATCAGCCGGAGGAGCTGAAGCTGACCAAGGACGGCTGGTTCTATGAGCCCTCTGTCGCGGAGATGGTGTTTACATCGCTGGTGCGAGCCGAAGAGAAGCAATTGCGCTGGCTGCCCCAGCATCATCTGGCCGGAGTGCAGCGCGACGGGCGCAAGGTGGTGGCCGCGCGGCTGGACGGTCCCGGCGGTGCGCAGGTGGAGATCCGCGCCCGCACGTTCATCGATGGCACTTACGAAGGCGATCTGGCCGGCGCCGCGAAGGTTCCCTATCGCGTGGGACGCGAAGCGCGCGCCGAATACGACGAGCCTTTCGCGGGGATTTATTACATGAATTGGCGCACCGGCACGCAGATTGTGACGCCCGACACGGGGGAAGCTTCGCCCGCCATTCAGGCATTCTGCGCGCGCTCGATTTTCACCGACGATCCGGCGCAGCGCGTGACCATCGAAAGGCCCGCCACCTATGAGCAGCACCTCTCCGACTACGTGCCGCTATTGCACGATTTCGCTACGGGCCGGCTGAAACGCTGGGGATGGGGCACACGGCTGCCGGGGCGAAAATTCCAGATGAACGGCAGCATCGAAGGGTTGACCAGCCTGAATCTTCCGGGCGCGAGTTGGACCTGGCCCGAAGCGGAACGCCATCACCGCCAGCGCCTCCACGATTTCCATGTCGATCACGCCGCCGGGTTGATCTGGTTTCTGCAGCACGATCCGCGCGTGCCACAGGAGATCCGCACGCACATGGCGCCGCTCGGGCTGCATAAACGGGAGTTCAAGACTTCGGGCCACTGGCCGTGGCAGATCTACGTCCGCCAGGGGCGGCGCATCGAAGGCCGCGCCCTGTTGACGCAACACAGCTTCACGGTCAATGCCACGACGGGCCGCACGCCGCGCGTCCCACACGCCATCGCCATCGGCGAGCATTCCTTTGACGTGCATCCCTGCCACGACCGCCGCTACGCGGTCGACGGATTCATGGAAGGCGTACTGTGGTATCCGAAGAAGGCCTTTGGCCCGGCGCAACCCGGCCAGATCCCTTATGGCGTCATGCTGCCTAAAACAATTGACAACCTTCTTGTTCCGGTGGCGATGTCTTCGACGCACGTGGCCATGTCGGTGCTGCGCATGGAGCCGGTGTGGATGACTACCGGGCAGGTGGCCGGATACGCGGCGGCGGAAGCGCTCCGCCAGCGCGTGGATGTGGCGGAGATCGATCCGGATCCGATTCCCCGCAAGCTCGGCATCCGCGTGGAGCCCGCGATACAATAAATCACTTGCCAAATATGCGATCTTTTCTTTTTATTGCCCTGGCAATGGCGGCGTACGGACAGCAATGCATGCTGGTCCCAGTTACCCCGGCGCAACCGGAACCGAAGGTGGAAGACAACGAACGGGCAACCGAATCGCAGACTTTCCAGACAACGGCATTGGCGCTGTCTCCGGACGATCTGATTCACTTTTTCGATACGGCCAGCCGCATCCGCCGCGTCGGCCCCGATGGGCGAATCCAGACTCTTGCCGGAACCGGGGATCGTGGAGAGGTGACGCTGCCTGGTGCGGCATTGGAGACGCCTCTGGCGGCGGTGACACAAATTCTGTTTTCGCCCGCCGGCGTTTTGCACTTCGCCTCGCAGGGGCGCGTGTTTCGGTTGGTGGACGGGCAGATCGAGGCGGTGGCCGGCTCCGGAGTGCCAGGGTTCAACGTCGAGGCAGGCCCCGCCACCGAGGTGAATCTGAACGCCATCACCCACGCTGCATTTGACCGCGCCGGGCGGCTGCTGATCCTGGACGGATACAATCGCCTGCGCCGCTTGGAGGAAGATGGCACGCTGCGCACCATCGCCGGATCGGCACGGGCATCGGTTGCCGCCGGAAGGGTTGGCGATGACGGGCCGGCTACCTCGGCTGCCTTGTCGAGCCCCCGCCAGGTGGTTCCGCTCAACGATGGATCGCTGTGGATTCGCGACTTGTCCGGGCGGCACTTGCGCATTGTTACACCCGACGGCTTGATCGACACGGTGAACGCGAACTTTGAGGCGTCGGTGAATATCGTGCCGCTCCCCGACGGCACACCCGCGGCAGCGACAGCGAACCGCCTGTATCCCATTCGCCCCAACGGGACCATCGAAACCGGTGGCGCGCCGTTTGCCCCGTTCACCGGAACGCCGCTGGCCGTGACTTCAGATGGCAAGCTGCTCTTCTTGGGCAATGCACGCCCGGAGCAACGGAACCCGCTGGTGCGCTTGGAAGGGCGCACACAGACCGTGATGGCGGGCGCTCCCGTGCTCCCCACGGTGGATGGCCAGGCTCCGCCGTTCGGCATATGGGATGCACGCAAGAATGCCCTGATCTATTCGGCATTGGCCGGCGGGAAGTTCGGCATCTTTGAAGCCCGGGCCGGGGCGCCGCCCCGTATATTGGTTGGCGGCGGCAGCGATACCGGCGACCCCGAAGGCAAGGATGCAACGTCGATGACGATGTATGGCATTCTCGCCTTCAGCATCGATGGCGCCGTGCGTATCGCCGTTGCCGATGTCTACCGGCGGCGCATCTATGTAGTGGGAACCGATGGGAAGATGACCACGCTCAAGGCCGGTGGCCAACCTGTGGTGTACGCACCCACGGGCAGCCTCTCTTCCTTGCAGCGGATTGCCTCCGATAATGCCGGCAATATTTATTGGTTTTCGCAAGGGGCCACGCCAACCGGAGGAGTTTTCACGGCCCAAATTACGGTCTGGAACCGCGCCGCGTCCTCACTGAGTGACAGCACCGTGCGGGGACTGTCCGCGCTGGGAAAGCTGGAGGACGGAAACGTCGCGGTGCTTGCCGGCAATGGCGCCAACTTCCGCACGGCCTATGAATTCGGACTCTCCGGGCAGGGGGATCCCGTTTCCTCGCTGCGGCTGCTGCCGCTGCAATCCGTCACCCGGTGGAAGGAAGAGCCGTTCTTCACGGCGGCCTCGCGTCTGTTTCGCGGCGAGCCTGGCAGAATACGCATGCTGGATTTCGCGCCTCTGCTGGCGAAGGGCGCGGCCTCGGTTCCCGATTTCGTGCTGTCGACGCCCGATCACGTTCTGGTTCACCTCAACGACGGTGGTTTCTACCGTGTGGAGAATATCGATGCCTGCCGCTGGATCAGGCAGCCTGCCATCGATGCCGGTGGGGTCGTGAATGCCGCCAGCCTCGCGTTTCCGAACACCATCTCGCCGCGTCAGGTGCTGACCGTCTTCGGGACAGGTTTGGGTCCGCCGCAGGGACAAGGAATCGTGCGCGATGGGCTGCTGCGCGCCACCGGCCAGCCGGCGCCATACCCCACTCTGCTGATGGGTAATTTCACGGGGGCGAATCCACAAGCCACGCTCACCGGCACGGCGTTGCCTGTTCTCGAATCGGGCGACCGGCAGGTAACGGTCGCCGCCGTGGCCACAGTCCCGGCGCAGGGCAGCTTTCTTCTCTATTTCTCCTGGCAGGGGCTGCAGTTGATCTATCCCGATCCCGTGCTGGTGCAGACTGCAACGCCCGGGTTGTTCACCACCGCTGGAGGCAAGGATGGGCCGGCGCTCGCCTCCTACGAAGACGGCTCCCGCAATAACGCCGCCAACCCCGCCGCCGCGGGTACGGTGGTGCAGTTGCTGGCCACGGGATTGGGAGCGTTAAGCTCCAATCCTCCGCTCGGCGAGTTCTTCAGCGCGACTTCGCGCGTTACCACCGCGAATCCGGTCACAGTTACGATTGGCGGGGAATCCGCCGAAGTCGTGTTCGCCGGCGGCGCACCGGGGATGGTCGGCGGCATGTATCGCATCGACGCCGTAGTTCCCGCTGGTCTGACGCCGGGTTCGCAGCGCGTGGTTGTCGAAGTGGCCGGCGTCTCCTCAGACCCGCAGAACGTTACGCTCTTTGTGAAGTGAATCAGAACGCCAGCCGGAGCGTGATCTGCACCTGGCGCGGGCGGAATCCGAATCCGCCAAAGGAATTCGCCAGGCTGGCGATGCCGTTCGCGGCAGGCACATTGAGCCCGTGCAGATTGAAGACATTGAACACGTCGACGTTGGCCCGCAGATAGCGGCTGCGCCCTTCTCCGAAATACCAGAATTTCATCAGAGAGCTGTCCATATTCCAGTTGAACGGCCCCAGCCGGTATTGATTGCGCCACGGATGCAGTCCGGTGTCGAACTCGACGCGTTGCACGCCGCCGGTGATGATGGGCAGGTACACCACGTCGGTATCGTAATCGTTGGCGTTAGGATCGGTGGGTTGTCCGCCCTTTGGCCAGGGATTCACGGGCTTTTGCGCCGGCTTGTAATCGGCCGGCAAGCCGAAAATGCCGTTGCGCAGGCCGGCGGCGTTATAGCTGTTGATAAACCGCTCGGAAATATAGCCATTGAACCATAGGAAGCCTTCCATGCAGCGTTCGTCGCGCGGGTCGGAGGCCAGGGCGGGCGTGTTTCTGCAATCGAGGATCTTGTGCTTGTTGCGGTACACCTGGAATTCGCCCATCTCACCCCATTCGCTGGTCGGCATGGCGTACCATGTGCTCGCCACTGTGCCCACACCGGTCATGCGCCATCCGCCGATGAGTCCGTTCACCACGCCTCTCGATGCGCGGCCGAAGGTCTTGCCTTTTCCGAAGGGAAGTTCATAACTCCAGTTCCAGCGGATGCGATGTTTGGGAATCGCCGTGTCGCGGTCATAGAAAAGGAAC